>JANMSG010000974.1:0-12774 GCA_031389065.1 Acidobacteriota bacterium
CACTCAAACGGACTGTCGCTAAAGAGTAGCGTAACGGGAGAATCATCCGCCAGCAGACTTTTTCAGACAGTCGTCTAAGTGTTCCTCCACCTTGAGCTTGATACGCGCGGCACGGATTTTTAAGGCATTTAGATTGATGCCAAGCCTCTGCGCCAAATTCCTTCTGATGATTTTTTGTTGGTTATTGCCAGCCGCTCTGCCGGTTTCGCCGCGATGGTACTCGATGAGCAAATCACGCTCTGGCGCAGGCAAGGTAGCCAAACCGCGCAAGACGCATTTGAGCAAGCGCTCCTTGTCCAACCAGGCTTCAAACTCGCGTTGTTCGGTTATAGGGTTGAAGTATGGCTCCTGATGAGCAGGCAACTCGATAAGCGGAGTGAGCCGTTTGCGCTCTCTGCGGTATTCCGCCAGGACGTTTTTTGCCACGCCGAAAAAGTATGCCCCTTCTTTGCCTTTTTCAAAGATGATTGGTTGCCCGGTTTCTATTTTCTGAAGCACTCTTTCGATGCTTTCGTCGGCAAGCTCTTCGGGGTCAAAGACATCTTCTTGCCGCCCCAGAAAAAGTAGCAGCGACTGACGAATCTGCAAGTATTTTTCGACAGCGATCTTGGAATCATCATCCAGAAGCTCAAGCAGATTTTTGGATTTTACTTTCTGCATCACTCAAGCTGATATCAAACGAGCGGAATTCCTGCCGCGTAAAATATCTGGCAAAATGTAGCGCAAACGTCCGCGTGAATTGTCGGCTACTGACCCACTCATCGCCATTCGCCTTGCAAGACAAAGCCCGCCCAGTAAAAAGGTGAGCGATGCGATTTGCTGTGCAACAAGTTTAGCTGCGCTTTTCTGAGCGCTTCAGCAGGTCTTTTGCCGTTCAATACATTGGTGTAAAAATCTGTCATCAACTTCGCCGTAGCGCGATCCTGCACTTTCCACAAACTCGCCACCACGCGCTTGGCTCCGGCGTACATAAAGCCTCTGGTGACGCCGACAAGCCCTTCGCCTTTGAGTTCTTTGCCAAGCGCTGTTTCACAGGCGCTCAAGGTTACCAGTTCCACCGGCAATTTCATGTTGAAGATGTCGGCAAGCCCCAGAAAGCCTTCGCGTCGTTTGCCTTGTTCATCAACCAACGACAGGACGATGCCGCTCAGTTCCGGCTGTTGGCTGTTCAATATGCCGTGCGTAGAGAAATGGATGATGGTGTATTGCGCCAAATTTTCATCAAGCGCTGTTTGCAGGTTCGCCGTGAAATCAAGCTTCAGTAATCCAGACTCTTTGCCGACCAGTTTGTAAATCGCTTGGGCTTCGTCGCGGCTGAAATAGAGACGCGCCAAAGCGCCTCTTGTGTCAACCGCCGAACGCAAGGCTCTCTGCCTTTTTAGATTTTCAACCTCGTCGTTGGCTTTCGTTTCAAGCGGCTTGGTTGCCGATGCCTCTTTGATGAGAACTTGCTTTGCCGAGTTCGCTGTAGCCGTTGTTTGCTTTGCAGAGTCCGCTTGAACCGTTGCTTGATGTGGAGATTGCCCCTGCATTTTGGCGTGAGTTGTGGGGATTTCTTGGACTGCGTTTCGAGTTAAGGCTTGCCCCTTTGTCGCTGGTTGAAGTGAGACAGGCTTTTTCGTTGCGCTTCTTTTGGCGGCGCTTGGGACTACAGTTTTCCCTTGCGCCGCAGCATTTTTGGCATCGCTTACGCGGGAGTCGTTTTCGTCAAACACCGGGTCGGCAAAAATCGCTACGGTCTTGGGCGGCTTGACGCGCTCTTTGGTCTCTCGGCGAATCACTGCCAAAACCGAAGCCGATGGTAAGCTGACGATTTCGTGATTGACGAGTAACGGCTGTCCGTCGTCCGTCGTCCGTCGTCCGTTGCCCCTCGTGTGGCTGCTGCTTACGACTTTCTGCCAACTGCCTGCATTCTCAACACCGACTGTTCTCTCAATAGTGCCTACAGCTTTCTTCCTACTGCTTACTGTAGCAACAGGGTCAGTGAGCGCGGCAAACGGGACGTAGTGCAGGATGCCGTCAGGGACGATGAGCAAGCGTTTGCTGCCCAAAAGATTGGCGACCGGCGCGAGTAACATTCGGCTCAACTCTGCGGAGGCGATGGGGAGTTCTCTGTTGAGTCGGGCATATCTGGCGAGGCGTTCTTTGAGGTTCTCCTGGTTGGTGTCCTGATAATCGGTGATCAGTTTGGTGAAGCGTTTAGCAGCGGCTTCAATTTGCTGGCGCGGCGGCAATTCATAGCTGTTGAGTGAATCTTTCGAGACCGCCCAGAGATAGCTGCGCTCATCGCCGAGCGAAAATTCGAGCAGCAAGGTGTCGTCGTCAAGCACCTCTTTTTGAATCTCCGCAAGCGACAGCGGTTTCGGCTGCGTGATGGCGGCATAGCGCGGATTTTTTGTACGAATTTCGGCGAGCACTTCTTCGTACTGCGTAGTCAAATCGCGCACCTCTTTTTCTAAAGCAGCTTTCTGCTCCGGCGTGTGCTTACTGCTTAACAGCCTTACTTGATGTTCTCCTCTGGCATTTAATAGTTGTCTTACCGCCCTCTCCTGTTCGCGTAATTTCCTGTCAACGCCTTCCAGAATATCTGCCCGGTTCTCCTTCAATAGCTCTAATAGACTGCGCGCACGCGCCGCATCGGAGGATTGAAAAGCTTGTATGTCGAGCTTTTCCAACGGCTGTATCTTATGAAGTTGCATCAAAATATCTATGTTGGTTTCATAAGCCTTATGAACAAGCGATGAAAAAGATGTGCGTAGCTCTTGGGTTTTAAAAGTGCGGCGTGATGATTCGAGCAACTCAATTTCTTCTTTTATGTAAGCGTGCGCTTGAACATAATTATGACGATTGCGTTCCAATACAGCTAAATTCTGTAGAGTTGTGAAGACCAGACTCTGTTCGCTTATCTTTCTGCCGATTTGCAGGGCTTGCGTATAAAAATCAAAGGCTTTTTGCAGTTCACTCAGGTTCTTATAAATCCCGCCCAGATTATTGAGAGTGAGGGCTTTGCCTCTTAGGTCGCCAATCGCTTCTTTGATTAATAGCGACTGATTGTGTATTTCTAAGGCTTTTGCTTTGTCGCCCAATGAATCGAAGGTAAAGGCAAGGTTGTTTAATATTTCAGCCTCTCCAAGACGATTGCCGACGGCGCGTTGAATGGCTAATGATTTTTCAAAGTATTCAATAGCTTTTGGCATATCGCCCAAACGCCAGTAAGCCGTTCCCATCATATTCAGAGTGCTTGATTCCATCTTTCGGTCGCCGGTGATTTTTATGATGGGCAAAGCCTCTTTTAAATAGTCCATCAGTTTTTGATAGTCTCCTACCTGACCATAGATATTACCTATGTTATGTAGGGCACCCGCTTCTCCGCGTTTATCATCTACAACTCGAAAGATGATGAGGGCTTTTTTGAAGGTATCTAAAGCGTTTTGCTTGTCGCCTAAATTGGAATAGTCGAATGCCAGATTGTTGAGTATAGTGGCTTCCATCTTTTTATCATCAAATTTGCGAACCAGCGGAAGAGCCTCGTTCAAACTGTCAATCGCTTTTTGGAAGTTGCTCAACGACGAATAAAGGACACCCATATTGTTTAATAGATAGGCTGATTCTAAAGTCATATTCAATGAGCGAAAGATGGGAACAGCCTGCTCGTAATATATGAGAGCTTTCTGATTGTCTCCCAGGTTATTACTAACCGTTCCAAGATTCGTCAGCGCACCTGCCTCGCCTGTTGGGTCTTTTAGCTCTTGGAAAAGTGCTAATGCCTGATTGAATGAGTCGAGCGCTTTACGAAGTTGCCCCAACATGAAGTAGGACTCGCCTAGATTGTTATGTATCGTGGCTACTGACTTTTTATGACCCAAAGAGTGAAATAGAGGCAAGGCTTCTTCATATTTTTTAATTGCCTGTTGCCGAGATTCAGCCGTTGCTTGTATTCGCAGTTTTTCTGCTTCTTCAAAAATCTGCTGTGCGGCTGCGCGGTTTTTTTCTTGCGCAAGCGAATCCTGAACAGGGATGCTTGATGGTTGAGATGAGGCGTAGAGAACTGGTGTCGTCGTCATCAACAGAAGAAGAACTAGCAAAACGGCAGAAGAAACCCGAAGAAAAGACTTTGCCTGGCTCGATAAATCAACTGTGCAGTTCGTTTTGTACATACTCCCCTCCCCTGTGAAGATTTCTAGTGAAACCTTTTTGCAATGTCTGCATAAATAAGTGAGCGCAGATGCGCTCGATGGTCAGATGAGATGCTTGAGCTATCAACCATTGCAGTGTTTGAAGGCGCGATGGTTGCGTGCGATTGCCGTCGTATTCTGACCATCCTATAAAAAAAAATCAAGAAGCGAGGCGCGATTGCGTTAATAAAAATTTCCCCGAAAACCTGTGAATGCCTATTTATCAAAGGCGCATTTTTAATGAAAACGTCAGACCATCCTTCAAAAGGAGCGGCGTAGCGTTTCATCAGGACGCAAAGAAAAGTTTAACGCCTGTCGCGGCTACAGCGAACAATGTGTATGCCAAAACAGCGCGCTTGCTCATTCTCTAACCATAGAATTGATGAGCGGATCAATAGATGTATATCCGCAACAACAGTTCGCGACTCAATCACAATTCGAGGAGGTTGCCGAAAACACAACTTCTATTGAATCAATATTCTTTGCAGACACAACTTGCAAATTTGGAGGATAACCCATGCAAAAACGATTATTTCTGAGTCTATTTCAAATTCTTTGCCTTCTCATTCCTTGTATGCCAATAAGCGGAAATCGAGCCGTTGTTGAGTTGTCGAAACTATCGGTAAATGTCAGGGACGCGCAACAAAGTAGTCAATCTTTGAGTGACGTTGTGCCGCGCCATTCGTCTGCGCTCAATGGCGCAGGGTTTGAGGAGAATCTTGGACAAAGCGATGCTCAGGCGCAATACATCACCAAATCAGGCGGGGCGACGGCATTCCTCACGGGACATTCAGCCGTATTCGCGCTTCCCGTGCCTGATGATAAAGGGAAGCAAGTCGAACCCCAGCAAAAGTTGCAACGGCAAGGCGGCTTGCCGAATGAAGAAATTCCAGTAAGGGAGTATCAGCCGGTTCAATTGGATTTTGTCGGCGCAAATCAAAACGTTACCTTATCGGGTGAAGACCCCTTGAGCGGCGTTTACAATTACTTCATCGGCTCAGACAGTAGCAAATGGGCTACAGGTGTGCGGCGTTTTGCGCGAGTGCGCGGCAAAGAGATTTATCCAGGCATAGACATTGTCTATTACTTCAACGAAGGCGAAATGGAGTATGACTTTGTGGTTCGTGCGGGAGCAGATGCTTCCCTGATTCAACTTGATTTCAATTGGGCTGACAAAGTTTCTCTGACTGCAAACGGAGACCTCACTGTTGAAAAGGGCAAAGCCAAGCTGACGCAACGTGCGCCAATCGTATATCAGTTAAACGACAGCGGCGAACGCCTCGAAACACCTTCGCGCTATCAACACGACAAAGATGGATGCATCCGCATAGAGCTTGGCGCATACAATAGAAACCAAGAGTTAGTCATTGACCCGCGTGTTGCAATGGGAACCTACCTCGGCGGCAGTGGCACAGATAACGGACGGAGCATTGCCATTGGCTCCGACGGTTCTATCTTTGTGACGGGTTTTACTGATTCAGCGGATTTCCCAACCCAGAATCCTTATCAACCTGTCAAATATGGCACAGATGTTTTCGTAACGAAACTGACGGCAGATGGTAGTGCGCTTGTCTTTTCAACCTTTTTCGGTGGCGGCGGCACGGATTGGGGGGCTGATATAGCGCTTGATTCAAATGATGCTGTCTATATCACTGGAACAACTGCTTCGCCGAATTTCCCGATCACAGCGGGTGCGCCACAGGCTGCAATTGGAGGATATGTGGATGCTTTTGTTAGCAAAATCGCTCCTTCCGGTGCTGGGCTCGCATATTCAAGTTTCCTTGGCGGTGTAACGATGGCTCCCTACAGTGGAGGTTCAGGAGCAGCAAGTTTGGGAACCTCAGTCGCTATTTTTTCTGACGGTTCAGCGGTTGTTGTGGGCTATACCTATTGCAGCGATTTCCCTACTACGCCTGGCGCGTTTCAAACCCATCAATTCGGGATAGATGCCTTCGTTACGAAGATTAATCCGATGGGAACGGCGCTGACCTTCTCGACCTATTTGGGAGGTGATGGGCTTTTTTATCAGCACTCGCTTGTGGACAGGGCTTTTGATGTCGCGGTTCATACGGATGGCTCGGTTTATGTTACTGGTGAAACGGCTACTCCTGGTTTTCCAACCACGCCCGGCGCACTGAAAACTACATGGCAAAATTTGGAGGCTTTTGTTACGAGGCTGAATCCGACAGGCACGGGGTTAATCTATTCCACTTTTCTAGGCGGACCGGATGGTACGTATGGGCGAGCAATAGCCGTTGATTCTACAGGTAACGCATATGTTACGGGACAAGCATATACAAATTTTCCGACGACTCCAAATGCCTTTCAACCTAACGATGGAATTAGAAGCGGCGGCTTTATAAGTGAAATCTCTCCAGACGGCAGCACGCTTTTGTATTCTACATATTTAGTAAGCGCTGCCATTTACGATATAGGGGTGAAGAGCAATGGAAACTTTGCTGTAACTGGATATGCGTTATCCTCATGGTTTGATTTCCCCCTGGTTCAATCGTGTTATCCGGCTTCCGGTTGGAGCGATGCTTTTGTCACGGAGTTTCAAGCCAACGGCTCAGTCGCTTATTCCATGCGACTCGGCGGCAATGGCGAAGATAATGGGTATGGGTTGGCATTCGATCAGGCTGGCAGAGTGTGCGTCGTAGGAGATAGTAATTCTAACGATTTTCCGACAAGCGCTGGAGCTTTTCAGCCTACTTACACGAATTCATATCCTTACTACCAGTATGACTCGTTTGTCGCTGTCATTGGAGCAGGGAGTTGCACCTGCACATTGGAATACAGCGCCGCGAATTATACGGTCGCTGAAAATGTCGCGGGCGGCAAAGTCACCATCACCGTCAATCGCACGGGCGGTTGTGGCGACCCCGTGACGGTGGATTATACAACCATCGCCAACACGGCAACGGCTGCCAGCGATTACACAACCAAAACCGGAACGGTGTCGTTTGCATCAGGCGAGATGTCGAAAACCTTCGATGTGACAATTCTTAACGACAATGTGGATGAGACAACCGAAAGCTTTCTCTTGCAACTCTCGAATCCCGGCGCAGGGCACGTTTTAGGGCAGATGCGAACCTCTGTTGTCACCATAGAAGACGATGATGTTGCAGGAGCCTTCGAGTTTAGCAATGCCATCTATACGGCAAACGAAAACGGCGGCGCTTTGACAATTACCGTCAATCGAATCGGCGGCAGCGCAGGGGCGGTTACGGTAAGGTATTCCACAGGTAACGCAACCGCTACGAGTGGAGCCGATTATACGGCGCTGTCAAATGTGACGCTAAGTTTTGCTCACGGACAGGCGTCAAAAACCTTTACGGTAGCCATTCTCAACGATGCTCTTGTCGAAGGTGCAGAGCCATTCAACCTGACGCTTTCTACGCCATCAGGTCGCTCGACGCTCGGCAAGCAATCAAAAGCTGTCGTTTATGTTCTCGATGACGAGATCCAATGAGGCGCAACCTCTGAAAATAAGGTTTGGAGTTTCGCACTACAGGGCGAAACTCCAAACTTTCATTATTTTCACATTCAAAGTTAGGACATACGCAAGCCATGTACAGTAGACTGTTTAGTCTGCTGCGGAGTATGGATTCGAGGCCTCTGGCAAGAACCGAAATGCTTGCTTGCCCAATCCTTCCGCAGGTTAGACAACCCGCGGTACATCGCTGCGGAAGTCCTGAAAGTAAAACTCGTTATAACCAATGGACAGATGGTATCGTCGTGTCACGTCTTCACCTCTTCATTACTTCTTGAGGACGCGATTGAAGTGAATGAGCTTTGCAGATTTGTTGGTATGTACAAGCTCAAAAGATGCGTCAGCGCTCGATTGTTTTTCGGCTAGCCGGTAAACACCGTCTTTTTCAACTGCCGATTCTGCGCCATCGGAACTCGATAAGAAGCTTTCGGCGTCGCTTGCCTTCGCTTCCTGGTATTTGGCTTTATCGGCGCTGATGGCTTCGAGTGCGTAGGATTTCAAGAGTTTCGCTTGATAGGCTTGAAATAATTGGGGGCTTGCAAAAACATCGGCAGAGACCACCTTGCCATTGATTGCCACAACTGCGCCGACAATGTTTTTACCTGTGAATCTCGCCTTAATTGCATTCTGGTAGGTGCTGACCTTGGCGCTCACTTTCTTATTGCTATAGACGCTGTTGAGCGTGCCTGTGGATGTGGAGACATGGTTTTTCTCTACGTTTTTTGCGATTTCCGACCAGACTTCGGATTGACTCTTTTTCGCCTGTGCATTGGCGCGAACATTCGGCGCTGCCATGACTTCTTCTGCCGGAGTAAAGGAAGGGGAGAGACCAGCGCTCACCCCGCCGCTACCCATACCGCCATTTGAGCCGCGACCCACCGCTCCTGCGCGACTCTGCCATCTGCCATGTTCGACGCAGAATACATCAATCGGCACAGGCGCGTTTGTCGAACTGACGATGCAATCGTGACCGACGATGCGGTCTTGCTTGCCGCCGAGTATGAACTCTCCCGCAATCAATACCAGAGTCTTGCCTGAATTGTTGATGACCAGAACTTTATTCACCTCTGCGCCATCGTCTGCACCTGTGACTTGCTCCTGACTCGCGATGTTATGTCGAGCATCCGGGATTTGACGCTGAACCGCATTGTTGTTTTGCAGGTTTCGAGGAGCAACGCGGCGCGAGCCTGCCTTCATCTCCGTGACTTTGACTTTGCCGGAACGGATTCCCGCGTCCAACGTGATGAATTCATCCGTGCTCGTCGCTTCATCCGAGATGACCGGAAAGACGGTTAGATTTTCGTGTTTGGCTGGAGCGCCCAATCTCCAACCTTGTTTGAGTTTGGCAGTGGGAGTTGCGATGTTAGGGTGAGACGTGCGGTTATTGGTTTCCGCTTTGCTGGTTAGAACTTTCGATAAGCCGACGGTTGAAACGGCAACCAACAAAACGCCGCAGATGGTAAGCAAAAGATTTTTCATAAAGCTCTCCTAATCGTTTGAGGTAGCACGGGTGGCAGAATCTAATCACTCTTAGAACGCTACAATCAGCTTTGATTTGCGCTTTTATCTGTATCTCTTTAGACACCGCAAGCGCGGGTTTGTTCCATAATAGTTTTCACTCGAAGGTTTTTGTGAGACGGCAGCAGACGACGAATCGAAAATAGATGCTACCATAATTTCTCTACGCTTTTTTAACAAGAGCCGTTTTGAAAGGGTCAAGGCGAGATGAGGAAGGATCGAGACCGCTTCAAAGAAAGTAGGCTCACACCTCATGCAGGATATTGTTGGTTGAGGTATTTGATAATCAACGACGCATGTGACAAAGGCTTGGTTAAATTTTCGATATCATCATTCGTTTCATAGTCAAGCAAAACCACCAATCGTTCTTTGCTCATCTCTTGAAGGCGAGATATTTCTTCTTGTAAGCAATGATCTAAAACCCATTTGTAGGAGGGCAGGTAAATGATATGACGAGCCTCCTGATACGGAAGTAATTTTGTACCGTTGACTCCTGCGCGGTGACCCATGACGCGACCAAAAGTACGCACTGTGCGTTTGAGTCCTTTCAGGTTTGTTATGGAAAACTTTGAGGTCTCAATGTCAGCCTTTTCAAACACCTTCAAGCCTTGCCAGATGCCTTCGACAGAAGCAGCAAAGTAATTGGGTGACAAAGGAACAGGGATATTTCCGTGTGGATAAAAAGGGCTGAACTTTACCCAAGGCTGCTCACCGCGAGAAGTAACATCTACGATGAAGGCATCAGAATATCGTTCACGAAGGGTTTTAATCTTTTTGCGTTTACTCTCTATGATTAGCTGCATGATGTAAAGAATAGAAATAGTCAGCGCTAAATTGTATCTCTAACGCTTGCGTCTTTTCAGCATTTGTTTGGCGCGACCATAATCAAGACATTCCACGCCTTGTAAAGTGTGATGCTCAATATCCCAAGCCCTTCCTAACTTGCTTGACCAATTACCTGAATCTATTTGCTTTGCCATATGCTGAGGCTTATGGTCATCGTCAACATAAATCACAACTTTTTCAAAATCAGGCTCGATTTGTTCACTGAAATCGCAGGGCTCGAAACCAAGAGTTTGAAATGCGAGGATGAAATTTTCCAGCGTATACTCACGCGGTGCATTCATTGGCCAATAAGAATCATCTTCAGGCCACCACCAATTTCCCGTATCGCCAGCCGCCCAAGCAATGCAATTGTAATCATCTGTATAAGGACTCGTTATCTCGTAGCTGCTATCTCTCAGGGAAGGGAACTCATCATCAAGCCATTGCTTTGCCTCAATGTCAGATAAGTCCATTTTGTTTGCCCCATTCTAACCAAGCTTGCGCCATCTTGTTTCGATTGCCCAGGTCTTCAGATTTTACAGGGTTTTCGCCGGTGAGCGCTTTGAGAGCTAAAAACCAATGGCCTCCGCCTTTTTCTAAATCACGAAGAATGAAAGGTACAACTAGCGAACCTAAACCGACAATTCTGTAGTACCAAAAGTTCGATGTAATGGCTGTTGTTGAAGACAGAAACATCGTTTCTTCTTTCCAATTGTGAACTAAGGCGTTGAATTTTTGTTCGACGTTCAAATCTTTTTCATCTGGGACTGTGAGCATCGAGCCGCTTTGTAATTTGCCTCTCGTTGTATTGATTTCAGATGAAACCTGCTCGGTCATAATAGCCTCCAAAAAGTAATACAATCTTTGATGAAAAAAGAATACCACTCTGCCCAAGTCAACAAAAGTCGCCAAGACTTTATCAAATCGTCGCTCGGCTGCTATCATCACCGATTCATTGTCAGTAAAATTACTGGACAGAGAATCACCTTACGGAGATAGGTTGCGATATGTATATTCAAGAAGTGGTGCGGGAAAAACTCGCAGCGGCTATCAATCATTTATTCAATATTGAACTGACAGAAATTTCGGCAGAGATTCCGCCGCGCACCCAACTCGGCGACCTAGCCTTTCCGGTTGCCTTTGAATTGGCAAAAAGACTCAAAGCCACAACCGGGCAAAAACAGAATCCGCGTGACATCGCCGCCAAACTTGCCGATGAATTGCGCAACATAACGGGCATCGCTCGCGTTGATATAGCTGGCGCAGGATATTTGAATCTCTATTTTGATCGAGCCAATTACTTGCTGGAATCAGCACGTGAAGACGAATCCACAAACCCTCAGCTTGGCGGCAAAATCATCGTCGAACATACCTCTGTCAATCCGAATAAAGCGGCGCACATCGGGCATCTTCGCAATGCGATTTTAGGCGATACGGTCGTGCGAATCCTGCGTCAGTCCAATGAGACCGTCGAAGTGCAAAATTACATTGATAACACGGGCGTTCAAGTCGCAGACGTGGTCGTAGGTTTCAAATACATCGAAAACAAAACGCTCGATGAAATCAAAGCGATTACTGAGAAATTCGATTTCTATTGTTGGGACTTGTACGCCAAAGTCGGACAGTTTTACGAAGAAGACAAAGCGCGTCTTGAACTTCGCACAAATACTCTACATGAAATTGAATCGGGCAAAGGCGAAACTTATGAGATGGCTGATTACATAGCCACAAGAGTTTTGCATTGCCACTTGGACACCATGTTGCGTTTGGGTATTGAGTACGACGTGATGCCTCGCGAATCAGACGTATTGCATCTGCACATCTGGAACGAGGCATTTGCGCTGCTCAAAGAACGTGGCACGATTGCTTTCGAGAGTGAAGGGAAACTTGCCGGTTGCTGGGTGATGCGTTCTGCCGATGACCAGAGCAAAAATGACGAGGAAGAGAGCGAACACGAAGCCGATAAAGTTATCGTGCGCTCGAATGGCACGGTCACTTATACAGGCAAAGATATTGCATATCATTTGTGGAAACTCGGACAACTCGACATTGATTTCGGCTACAAAAAATTCAGCACTTATCCTGATGGGCACACGGTTTGGATTACCACCGCTAACAAAGATGAAAATGATCCGTCGCATCCTGCTTTCGGTAACGGCGCGGCATATTTCAATGTCATAGACATAGGGCAATCATACCCGCAGCGCTACGTCAAATTGGGCGTAATGGCTATTTTGACAGACGCGCGCGTTGAACGTAGCGCTCATCTGGCTTACGAAAAAGTGGCTCTGACCCCCGCTGCCGCAGAACAACTCGGGCAACAACTTTCCGAGGAGGATAAGAAGCGCGGAGTAGTCGGCATGTCCGGTCGCAAAGGCTTGGGCGTAAAGGCAGATGATTTAATTGACCAACTTGAAGGCAATGCTTTTAGCGAAGTGGCAAGCCGTCATCCTGAACTCAGTGAAGCAGAACAGCGAGAGACAGCGCACAAAATCGCTGTCGGTGCACTCAGATATTTCTTATTGAAATTCTCGCGCAACTCTGTCATCTCTTTCGATTTTAAAGAAGCCTTAGCGATGACTGGAGAGACTGGAGTTTATATTCAAAATGCAGTTGTTCGCGCCAACTCGATTTTCCGCAAACTTGCAGAAGCAGGAATTAACACCGACAAAGCAGAGTATGACGACAAACGCATCGCCGAGATTTTAGCCAGCGAGGATGACCTGTGGTCTTTGCTCTATTTCGCATTGCGTTTGGATGATG
>JANMSG010001011.1:0-5768 GCA_031389065.1 Acidobacteriota bacterium
CTCGTCGCGCCGAAGCCATCCGCCAGGCGATGGCCAATTGGCGCCAATTCCGCCCGCGCCCCTACGACGCCAGCAAAGGTATACAGCTCGGCGCGCTGGTCTGCCTGGTCGATTCCGACCACAAGCAGCAACACCTCTTTCTCGGCCCGGATGGAGGCAGCATGAAGTTGGTCAGCGGGGCTCAGCTCGTTCAGGTCATCAGCAGCGATGCCCCTTTGGGCAGGGCCATGCTGGGTAAATGCGAAGGTGATGAGGTGTCGATACAGGTCGCTCCAATCCGACAGCAGTTTGAGGTGCTGCGGGTTCATTGAGTCGCAAGCAAGGTCACGCCGAATTGATCAGAAATTAATCGCCTCGACCCCGTCAGCAGCTCTGCACAACTCCTGGCGAGCTATGCGGAGTTCGTTCGTGCTCTCGGCCTCGTGCCCATCAATTCGCTTCGGTGGCACTGAACGCGAGGCAGGTCAGTGTCGGCAGTACCAGTAGACGCCCGAGGTCAGCAGACGCTCGGGTGGCGCGCAGTTACCGTCAAGCTGGCAAGGTCAGCAGCACCCAGAATCCCGACCTTAGTCACCAGCGCTGTGGACGGACTACGAGACGACCACGGCCCAGGGGCCGAACGTCAGCTCCCGCCGCCTGCGAACTGGTGCTGCCGACCCATTGCTGTCGTCCAGTATGCGAATATTGCTGCCGCAAAGCTGACTGGCACCGCACCCTGGTCCGTATCGAGGTCGCGGAGTGTGATGCCCGCGCGCTTACATCCGACGCCGCTGGACTCACGCTTGTTCGACTGTTGTATTGGATTCGGCCAAGCGCCATTGCGATCAAGTGAGTGGGTCTCAGTAGGGGCTGGTGGCGGCGCGGACGGAAGAGAGCCGTCCTCGAACAAGGCGAGTTGCGGCGCAGCGCGCATTCACATCCAGCAATTGAACAGGGGTGTCAACACCCCCGGTTTGAGGGGGGGGACTTGCCGGCATCGGATGGGGCAGTACACCATCTACACAGAATTCAGGCGGCCGCGCCACCCGCCCTTGATCCTCGCGAAACCGGCGGATAGGGGGGCAATATGCACGTCATCAGAAGCGTGGCTGTCTGGATGCTTGGCGCATCGGTTCTGTCGGCCTTTCTGGCAGCATGTGGTGGCGGCTCGGATGGCCCAACATCGCCGCCGGAAACTGGCGGTCCGACCACTGTCACGGTCACCACATCGGTCGACAGTTCGCTTCAAGCGCCGGGCGCGCTGGTCATCGCCAAGGCGATGACAACCGTCGAGACCCAGGCTATGGGTGTCACTGTCGTTGCAAAGAGTGACCCAGACTCGGTTGTCTACGCCGTCGATGAAGCGGGAAACGTCGCGCTCGCAGCGAACATCGCCAATGGACGCGCGACGTTCTCTGCGGAAGGCACGGTACTCGCTTTCGGTGCAACCGTGCTGGCGACCGAATCTCCGAACCAGACGCCGGAGCAATTGCGGACGAGCCTGCGCAATGCCGATGGATTCGCCACGCTCGTGAGCGACATCGCGGCAGCCATCCTTGCAGGCAAGAGCCCACTGGACGAACCTGGCATACAGCAGGGCTTCGACAGAGTTCTGACGTCTGCTGCACGTGCAACAGCACAGGTTCAGGCGGGAAGGGTCCGGCCACTAACGGTCGCACCGATTCATGCAAAGCCATCGTACGAACCGTCGGTTCTGGAGACTTCGAGGTTTAAGGTTTCGATAGCCAATCAGTTCTCCGAAGAATATAAGTTCGACTCGAAGGTGTACTTGCGAAACACGTCTGCGGTGTCCTTCACCGCGTCGCTCCTGGACTCGTCAGGCGCGCAACGGACGTCTAATCTGCTCAAGGGAGCTGGCCCGACGGTGTTCTCGTTGGCAGTTCCGATAGAGATCGCCAAGCCATTCGCCGGCTCTTTTTCGGTACGGCTTTCGATTGACGATAAAGAGAACAAGGCTGCGCTTACGAAAATGTTCTTTGGCTTAATTAATGTCTCTAAATCGGAATGCGCGAATTCGATCTATAAAGTTGTTGCCGGAATGGTCGTGGATGTGTCTTTTGGAACTGTTCCGAAAGAGTGGCTCAAGGAGGTATTGATAGAATTGGTATGGGCGACGGCTAAAGGGTGCATCGCACCGTTCCTGAAACCAGAGACAGGCGTTTCACTACTCGAGGCCTACTTCAAGATCACGAAGGTCGTCGGAATTGCACGTTTCCTGGATGATCGAATAATGGTGCCAGCCATCATCCCGGATACCGGCGTATGCCTCAGCGAGGGTCAATATCAAATGAGCTGTGTAGCGTCCATTTCCGCGACCGCAATCCACCCCATGATGCCGGGCGCGGTTCAGCCGATCAGTATTGAGTTTTTTGGTGAAGATGGCAAGAAAACTTTGGCACCACCGTATGGGCTCGATATCAGATATAGCACGCCTGACCTTTTCGAGCTGATCAAGCTGGGCGATACTTTCACCCTAATCAAAGCCGGTCCGCTTGAGGGTGCAGGGGAAGTGAAGATGATCGACCCAGCAACCGATAAAGAGCTCTCGCTGCGCGTGACTGTCACGAAGGGAAAACTGGATCAGTCCGCGTATAGGGTGCCCGTCAACCGTTCGGTCGCCGTAAGATTGATTGACCCGGCATCAGGGGCTGATGTTTACCGACAGCCGGCCACGTTTGATATTTTCTTGGCGGACAGTAAGCATGGCAATTTCTCATTCAGCGACGAGTTTATCGGTGGGATAACCTTTCAGGCTTCCGCTATAGCCAATGCAGCCCCTCAGCCAATATTTTTGGACACAGGCAATAGCGGGTCGACTCTTTCGGTCTACGTTGAACCAAGTTTAAGCCGATACACCGTTTCCAGCGTCGCTGCAGACCCTCCAATACGGGAGGGGTGCGTCAATGAGGACGCGTGCAACGCAGAGCTCTTCTGCAGCTTCGATGAGCCTGTCTCGCCGGGTGCGGCGTCGCATGTGCTGGAGGTTTGGACGGTCAACCCGTCAAATGGAACAGCGACCCTCACGAATCCGGACGGCGATCAACTGGTCGGCAGCTACGAGCCACTCAGTGGTTCAGTCAGCGTGACGCTTGCCAAGCCGCCCAAGCCGGTCCCGCGCCCGCCTGAGGCGCCCGCGCCGGTTCCGCCTGAGGTGCTCATTACCTTCTCCACGCAGGCCAATACAACGATTTCGGGCATATACGACAAAGCCACTCAGACTGTACGTGGGCGAGCCGTGACGCGGGTTGAGAACTCGTGGAGTAAAGATGCGCGAACAGTGGGCTGCGAGATTCAGCATGACTATGTGTCCAACCGCACCTCTAACGCCGATCGGTACAACGCGAGCTACACGGTGACGGGTGCGCAGATCGGTCTACCGGTGGGCGTCGAACCGCCCCTGCTCAAATGCGGCTTCGATGAGCCGATCGATCTCGGCGTCGTTTCCTCGGCTTCGGATTGGTGGGCGATCGACGTGTTTGGTGGGACCAAGAGTTACGGACTCAATGGCGATCAAGAAGTGTTTCTGGTGGACTATCAACCTTCCGGCACATTTAACGCGATCCTGAATAGGCCCAGGAAGGAGGTCCAGCCCGCCCGGCTCACGAACAGGTACTACACCGAAAGCCAGGTCAGTATCACGGGAACCTACGATGTCGCGTCAAGAGTCATCCGGGGGCAGGCTGTCACGCGCATCATTAACTCGCGGGAAAGCGACGGTGGTATGGTCAGTTGCCTGCTGACGCATGACTATTTTGCGGCCCCGGCCCCGAAATGAGCATCGTGGCGGGCACCCGGTTGAAGCCAAGGCGACGGCCGCGCAGCAGCGCATCAAGGATCTGGAGCACGAGGTACGCGAGCTGCGCAAGTCCAATCGAGCCGGCAGGTGGCGCATCGACATCCACGCCGTTCAGGCAACGGCCAGAGGCGTGTGTGGCATCGCGAGCGCGCCCCAGGCGGTCGACGAACGCCGGAACTTGTGCGGAAAGCCCAGTGACTACCGGGACGCTGGGCGCGTCCAGTATCGTAGATTGCCTACGGCAGCCACTTGCGAGTCAAGCGGAACGCGCGATCCGCGACACTTGTGCCGAGAGCGTGCAACGCAGAGGCGACGCGACTACGCGTCGCCTCGAACGACGTTGGCAGTCGCTCTTCCCGCAGTCACTTTCGTCAACGCCGGAAGGGCGATCACAGCCGGTTTAGAGCGCTTGATCCAGTACCCCGCACACGCGCAATTGCGAACTGTGCAGCGTGGCAAATCTAGGTGAGCTGGCTTGCGTGAGCGGCGGCAAAGCTGCCGTTGGCGAGCACCCGCTCATGGCCGGGACTACCTGTTCGCAGTCGAGCCGCACAACGGACATTCAATGCGAGTGCCAGATTTCGAAATGTCGGCAATCAGCGGGGTCCGTGAATGAGTAGTCCCGGCCAGCACCGGTCCTTCGCCGAGGTCCCGCGGGCAACGGGTCAAGACTAGCTGCAGCCGGTCGCATGTCGCATCGGCCCGTTGAACGACAGCTGTTGCAGAAAGCTGTCATTCGGGTCGATGTAGTCGATCGTCTGCTGTGCTTCGCAGCGGTACAGCGGGGCTTTGCTACGCTGGTCGGTGCCGCGATATCACGGGCTTGCTGGCCCCCGGGTGCTTCGTCTCGTCCTGAGCGCCGGACAGCGACCTGAGGGGCCATCTAGCAGGCGGATCAAATTTCCTGGAAGCGGACTTGGTGCGACACAACGGGCGGTTGGATCCACCCCATCTACTGCTCACCCGCACGCCTACTTGGACGGCAGCTGGAAGCGGTTGGCTCGGACATACGTTAGGCGTCTGAATCGAATACCTCGACCACACCAAGAACCTCGTGGTACGCCTTCTCGACAGCCAGTTTTTGTGCGGTCGTGTAATGCGAATATTTGATTTCGAGTTCCTTGGACTTCCGTCGAGCCATGTCGATCTCCGCCTCCATGCGTTTCGTGTCCTTGGGTTCGAATCCGTTGTCCCAAAAGTACTCTGGCATAAACAAGCCTCGCACCGGCGCCCAAATTGAGAGAATTGCCGGATGGGCCGCCTCAAAAGCGGCGTGGGCCCCCCCCAACGCCGCGACCTTGTCGACAACTTTGAACATGAACACGAGGACGCGCTCTGCGCCAAGCGGCTGGCCCTTGTGAATGTGGCACCTGTCACCCGCAGCCTTCACGGCTATCTGGCATGTTCCATGCGACTTGGTCTCGGCACCACAGAAGCTCTTAGACGTTGCCATAGCGCACCTTCCAGGCGTCTGACGATGTATGGGCGGACTGTGCGCCATACCACGGCCCGATTCTGGCGGCTAGGGTAGGTCTGAACAAGTGCATGCTTCTTGCATGATCGGATGCAAGTCAGTGACGGAGCGCACAACGATGAGCCAGATCAGTTTCTCGGATGCGGAGTACGCCGGCAAGCGCAAGAAGACCGGGCGCGAAGTGTTCCTTAATGAGATGAAAGTGGTCGTGCCGGCCCGCCGCCCACCGGGCACACCTGGACTTGCCCGGCCGTACGCCGCCGACCCGGGTGGCAATGGTCTGCGCGGTGCTGCCGAATTCACGCGCCGGCTCTTCGGGCGATCAGCTTGCGCGCGCCAACTCCAGCATTTGCTTGCGAAACAGAGGTGGCCGCGCAAATTCAGACACCCCGATAAGTGGAGACTCTGCTTCATAACCGCGGGCCAGAGGCCCGAGAAAGCAGCAAGACCATGAGCAGAAGACCCCGCCGCAACCACTCGGCCGTATTCAAGGCGAAG
>JANMSG010001041.1:0-6395 GCA_031389065.1 Acidobacteriota bacterium
CTAAATCGCTGCGCAAGGGGAGACGCAATGCAGTCAAGTCGCGATTGCGTGAATACAAGAATTTGTTTACAAGCGTGAGCCTGATTATAAATTTCGCTTACCGTAGCGGTCCCACCATCTGCTTCAGGGTTCATGATCAATCCTTCAAAAGTACAACCTACCATGCTGTTATAAATCCAAACACCTGAGTTGTACAACGAATTGTTTTTATGGGTACCATAACGATTCGTTGAGTCAAACTTTTGAAATAGCGAAACTTAGCTGACCATTTCGCTTCTTCGGGGCACAAAATAGGTCACAGTTTGTCAAAATATCCGCTGCAAGTATCCCTGCGCCCTCGTTCAAAATTAGATCATTAAGATGTACATAAATATCTGAAATAACGGAAATATCAGCGTCTCTGGGCGTCTCTTGACTAAATTCAGATCACGAGATTTTGTATAGAGCAAAGTACCAGCGGAGTGACGGAAGATATAAAAACCATATTTGGTCTTTTTTTAATTCGTTTAATATTGAATAGCGGCGGATTTGAAATTGGTGTATTTTACTTCTGCATCGTTTAAAAAGCGGTGGTGTAAGAAAAGACCGAAAGGATAATTAATATGTCAACAACTACAATAATTATTATTATCTTGGTAATCCTACTCCTGGGCGGTGGTGGCTATGGTTACGGTCGCCGGCGTAGGTGAGTCATTGCATTGCTAAAGAATGCCAGAGGCAAGCCACCTACAGTAAGTAGGGAAGCGGTTGCCGCCCATCTGCTCGTGCCTCTTTCAATTTCTCGATACCTGATAACGGCTCCTTTTTTATGAAGCTGGGTCGCAGTTAGGTTATAGTTACGTGCAAAATGCTGCAATATTTTCCCGCAAAATAGCGCGCAAAATATTGAAAACAGAGCGCGGGGACATCGAATCGTCATAGGTACCATAACGCTTCATTGAATTACTTCCCAATTATCACGAAAGAGGTAAGCTTTCATATCACATTCGGCATTCCTCTTCTCTCAAAGAGATTCGATTTTCTACCGCCATACAAACCTCGCGACAATAGCAAGATGATCAGATGGCTCATCTTCCGATGGCAGAGGAGTCAGGTCATCAATCTCCGTGATCTTCTCAGGTATGGCTCTCAGATTCGCGGTGTAAAAGATATAGTCTATCCTCTTGGCTTGGCGATTAGGATTACAAGTGTTTTGCTCGTTGCCTCGATATGCGTCCTCAAACCCATTGAGCAAAAGTTCCTCAACGATCAAGCTGTCAGTCTGGGCGTTGAAGTCGCCGCAGATGATCCAATCGCAGACCGTACCATCAGGTTTAACGTGATGGTCTAATAATTCTTTGACCTGCCGATACCCGATATGTGCAACTTTGGAGGTACCCTCTCGATCCCATTTCAAGTGTGTATTGGCAACTCTGAGGAGCCCTAGTTCAGAGTGGAAACTTGAGACAATTGCGAGATGACCAGAGGTAGGAGTCTGCTGAACTCCATCCTGATAATAAATTGTTTTGCTCCCTTTGAATTGCAGTTTATCTTGCTTGAAGAACGTCGCACAGCCATCAGGTTTCGCGTGGTCTTTCTTTGCGTAAACGCCTAGATAACCTTGCCGATTCAGGTCAAGTTGAAACCGGGCAAAGGCCTCCTCTTCGACCTCTTGTAAACAGATGATATCGGCATTCAGGTCTTTGAGTTTCTTGATAAGGGCGAGTTTTCTTCTCTCCCATCGCATAACCTCAGGGGCAACCTGGGAGAACCATTTAGGATTGCTATAGGAGTCAGCCAGGATGTTGTAGGAGAGGACTCGAAATGCATATGGCATCAGTAGGTTCATTGAAAGCTTTCAAAGCGCGCGGGGTTTACTCGTGTTGCTTAGCCTGTGACTCCTTAACTGCAACAAGCTGTTAGCCCCCTGTAGATGCCTTGAACCTCTTTACGAGCTTTACCAAACCAAGGCTCTCAGCTATATCAAGTGCGGTTTCTCCAAACTCATTTCGCAGGCTTGGATCAACTCCAAGCCGTAACAATTCTTCAACCTCTATCAAAGACGGAGATTCGGAGACCTTCCACAACAAGATCGTGTTTCCCTCTCTATCCTTCGCATGAATGTCTGCTCCAGCATCAAGTAAAACTTTGAACACCTCTGATGAAACGGAAGCAAAAAACAATGCTGTTCTGCCTTTTTCGTCTCGCGCATCCACTTCTGCTTTTGCATAGAGCAACAGCCGAACCATAGCAGCATCGGCGAACCTGGCAGCAAAAATTAATGGCGTCTCATTGTGTTCTGCATCCCTGGCGTTTACCTCTGCGCCTTGCTTCAACAATTCCTGGACCTTCGCGATGTCGCGTATCACGACAGCATCTAGCAAGTCACGATTAAGCTGTTTACGTTTTGATTTCATTTGCATAGTAGCCGTCTAGCACTCAGCGGTCTCAAAGACGCTCGCCCGAAATGCGGTTCAGAGCTTCCCCTGTGTTATTTTATGCGAAGAAACCGAAATCGAAAGAGCCAGAGAAAATCTACGTAACAAGCAACTCGCTTATTCCTGCTCTTGCTTTCGTCGGCGCGAGAATTTGCGCGCCGCCTCCCAACGCCTGCGCAAAAAGCTACGCCGCTTGCCAATCCAGGCTCTCAGAGTCGTGCGCATTCGCAGTCGTAGTTGATGCGCGGCCTGGTAAATGGCTGTAGATTTGATGGCGTCATAGATGCGGGTTTTAAAAGCGATGAACCGTTCATACAACCACGCGAACCAGCCGATACGCATGAGAGTGGCACGAGTCAAGGTGAAGATTCGCGCCACTAATGCTGTGCCTACGACTTTTGCTGCCACCACTGTCACCAACCCCAGCGTCGCTTGTCCGTGAGACATAAAATAAAGAGCAATCAGCTTCACAGGCAAAAGCAATAGCGACGGAGCAGCGAAAAAAATGAGCGCGGCATAGGGAGGAAGCCCTATAATAAAAGCCTCGATGGAGCGAAAGATGGGCAAGCGCCCGATGGCCGAGGCCAGGCGCGCCAAATCATCCCACAACCAATCTTCAAGCAAAATGATGAGGGCGGCGAGAAACACAAAAGGTGCAGCCAGCAATCTCTTCAAAAACTTCACCATCGAATCTCCGTATTTATCGCTGTTCATTCATAACGTTCCTTCAAGATTTGCGCGAACCAAAGAGCCTCTATGGGTAGCCCCATTTCGCTCTCTAAAAAAGTGATTTCTAATGTACAACCTGCGCCAGTATTAGGCAATCAATTGACCCGTCGCGAATTCCTACTTTATGCAGCCTGCGACTTAGGCGCTTGCGCCCGTTGCAAAGCGCTTTTGCGAAAGCAAATTTTTATCGCTAATATTGTTGACAGATTCTCAGGAGGGCTGTTTATTATTTGCCGGATGATGCATCTGCTTCAAGCCGCTCAGCCTCTTGATAAGAAAGCGATACGGGTATAATTCGGATTCGGTTCATAGAAAGGAAACTGAGATGGTAATGAAAAACAAGACACGACGAAAATTCATCACTGATTCGACGCGCGGCGCACTAGGCGCTGGGCTGACCTTGTCGGCTGCCAGTTGGAATCATGTTCTGGGCGCAAACGAACGTGTGCGACTCGGCGTAATCGGCACGGGATTGCGCGGTGGCGACGTGATGAGCCACTTTCAAAAGCAAGCCGGGGTCGAAGTCGTGGCGCTGTCTGATTGCTACGACGTACACCTGAAGCAGGCGCTAGAAAAGACCGCAGGCAAAGCAAAAACCTACACAGACTATCGCCAGCTCCTGGACTCGAAAGATGTAGATGCCGTACTTATCGCCACGCCAGACCACTGGCACGCGCGCATGGCAATTGACGCAGTTCAGGCAGGGAAAGATGTGTATGTCGAAAAGCCACTCACCTATACCATAGAAGAGGGTCACGCGATCATTAAGGCTGTTCGGGCCGGCAATCGTGTTTTCCAGGTCGGGCTGCAGCAACGCAGCGGCACTCATTATCTTGAAGCCAAGCGCGACATCGTGGATGCCGGCAAACTCGGTAAAATCACCCTTGTGCGCACCTGGTGGCACGGCAACGCCTATCACCTGCGCAAGCCGAATTTCACCGCAAAGCCCCCAGGTCTGGATTGGAAAGCCTTTCTCGGTCCGCTGAAATACCGCGAGTTCGACGCCCATCAATTTTACAACTGGCGCGCTTACCTTGATTTTGGCGGCGGTCAGATCACCGATCTCTTCACACACTGGATTGATGTGGTGCATTGGTATATGGGCGAAGATTTGCCCATTGCTGCGACAGCAGCGGGCGGCGTTTATCATTACAAGGACGGCCGCACTGCGCCTGATACAATTAATATTCAACTCGAATATCCAAGCAATTGGACGGCTACTTTTGAAGCGACGCTGGTGCCCGGCGCGCGTGGTGCAGCAATTGAATTCCTGGGCACGGAAGGGCGCTTGCAGATTGACCGCACAGGCTACACCTACCAACAACAGACGCCGCGTCGCGCCACGCCCATCGAACCGCTGGTGCGCCAGGCGGCAAGCAGTCTGGAGGCTGAGCACGTCAAGGGCTTTTTGGAATGCCTCAAGTCGCGCAAGACACCGACCTCTGACGTGATTGGTGGTCATCGTTCCGCTCTCGCCTCACACCTGGGCAAGCTCGCCTACGTCAAGAAGAGACGCATCACTTTCGACCCGGCGAGCGAGCGTAATTATGGGCTGTCACCGCTTGTGGCTTCCAAGCAATGACAATCGCCTGGAGTCTTCCTCTACGAATGCTTGCGCTATGATAATGATTCCTTGCATGAGTCGAGAGTCAAGAGTTTGAAGTCTGGGGTCAAAAGCTTACTATCACCTGTTTCTTCCAGACTTCAAACTCTTGACTCTCGACTCCAGACTTTTCTACATGGAGCATAGACTTCTTAAAACATTCAAAGCGGTTGCCGAATCCGGTTCTTTTACCAATGCCGCATCGCGCATTCATTTGACTCAGGCTGCGGTCAGCGTTCACATCAAACAACTCGAAGAAGAGATCGGCACGCCGCTTTTTCTGCGCGTCAATAAAAAGCTATTTTTAACCGACGCGGGGCGTTTGCTGCTGGCGCATACGGCAAATATTTTGCGCGCTTATGATGCGGCGCACACCGAATTAGCCACCATCACGCAGGCGTCGCGCGCACGGCTCCATCTGGGCGTATCGTCAACAGCCTTTACCCTCAACCCGCTGCCTGAAATTTTGAGCGAGCTGAAACGCAAACATACCTTGCTTGATTTGTCTGTTGTTGGCGGCACCAGCGAATGGATTATCGAGCAAATCGTAGCCAACAAAATGGACGCAGGAGTGGTATCGCTGCCGGTTGAAGCCTCAGATATAACCACCGAAATGCTCAAAAGCGACAAACTGGCTGCTGTGATGAGCCCGCGACACAAACTCGCAAACTCGCGCATCATCACCGCCGAACAACTCGCGGCTCAAGCTTTAATACTCGGAGAAAAAGGCGGCAACACGCGCCGCTTGATTGATCTGTTTTTTGAAAAAAGCGGTTTGTCGCCGGTGATCGTGATGGAACTTCAACGCACCGAAGCGATCATCAAAATGGTCGAACTGGATTTTGGCGTAACCATTTTGCCACAAGCATCTGTGCAACGTGACGTAGCGCTTGGGCGGCTGCGCGCCGTTCGCGTGAAAGAGTTGAGTTTGAAATGGGAGTTCGGTATCGCTTATCTCAAAAGCGATTACATCCCCCCAGCCATCGTTTCGTTCCTCAAATTATGCCGCGCCTATATCAGTGAAAGCGGCACCGTCGCAGGCGAATAATAGCCACGCATAAAAACAGGTCTCAGCTTAGAAAGTTTTGCATTTCGCGGCCAGCATAAAGCGAATTTGATCTTTCCTTTCGCAACAAAATCGCAATGACTTATTGTATATCTACTTCCCACTAGCGGTACTTTCTTGTCATTTAAATTGCCACATCTGTTCCCACTCTAAAATAAAGCATTCAGTTTTTCACGCACAGATTGTTTTAGTTAAAATGCAACGAAAGCAAGACTTACATCTTATTTCTATACCTTTCTGTGGTAATGAAACGCCAGTGGCACAAGGTGTGCAGAGTAGAAAATAGTTTCCCACACGAAAATAAGTTCGGACTGTAAAGGTAATTGCTATGAAGTTCCCATTGAAACGCGCAGGGCGTTTGATTGGACTAGTTATTAGTCTGATTTCTTTGATAATTAGTGGTATTGCTCCGTGCGCGATGGCGATTTCATCGGCGAATAGAGAGTTGCGCAAGGTAGATTTTTTGCCGAGAAATTCTGCGGTGCAGACTTTTTTAAGCAAGGAATCAAAGGCTACACGCATTGCTGAATCTTTCGGCAAATTGCCTTTACGTTTCGAGCAAAATGTCGGGCAGTTTGAT
>JANMSG010000037.1:0-9792 GCA_031389065.1 Acidobacteriota bacterium
TATAGACAGGTCGCTCCTCTGGAGCTAATCAAACAACAGAAAAATATTCTTCGATCTTTAACTCATCAGCCTACTGTTTTCACACTACCCATATAAAAATCTCTGCCAATGGACTGGTAATTGCTTAATTCTTTTACGCAAATATTTTTTTGTTGAAACGATGTTTTGCCCTAATCTATTGTTTGAATTTCAGTCATAGCAGTTCATTCGGTGACTCTATTTAATGCGTCAAACCAGGAGGCTTTATGCCAAGGGGAATTTGATTCAAAAATAATATTTGCCGAAAATTTGTATTGGAGTATGTGTATGCCTAAAGACCCAAAAGAGATGACTGATGAGGAGATTCAAAAACGCATTGTTAATTTGGCATTTGGCGGAGATGAACAATTGTTGAAGGCGTTTTGCGAAAAGTTAAAAGCGAATTTGCCGGAAGGAACCTCTGTGGCTTTACGTGGCAGCGCTGTAACCAACGAGCGCTATGAAGACGGGGGACCATTTGATGAAAAAGGAAAAGGGACGAGCGATCTCGACATCACTTTAATCGGTAGTGAAGTGATGAATCATTGGGACAAAGAGGCTTTCTACATTCCTGCCTTGCATACCAAACCCTTGGGTGACAAAGACCCGGACATCGCGCCTGCTCTGAATCCTTTGCGCGAAGCCTTGCAGCAGATGGTAAAACGCCCTGTCAACTTTCAGGCGACAGCTAACTTTATACTCTTTATCCGGGATGTGTTGTTTGATGAAGCCTATTTTATGTTGATTGATGCAGAAGAAAAATCTTGATCATTAAATTGCTCAGTTACAACATTCGTTTCGGCGGCATAGGGCGCGAAGAGAAACTCGCTGAAGTGATACGTACAATCGCCCCGGACATCGTTGTCTTTCAAGAGGCGAGCAGTACAAAAGTCATTGAACATTTGGCTGCCGCTGTAGATATGCCGTTTCATGCAGCCAAAGAGCATCACTCCATTGCTTATATCAGCCGTATAGAAATCGCTCATCACGAGTGGCATCACACGCAAGGAAGCAGGCATCCCTTTATGGAGATTGTTCCGAAGGGAAGCAAGACGCGCATTTTCGGCTTACACCTGAGAGCCAGATTATCCAAATGGGATGAGAGGCGTAGAGTCTTGGAAATCCGCGCGCTTCTGAGTAGCATAGAGCGACACAGAGAAGGCTTTCACATTTTGGTTGGCGACTTCAATACGCTGGCGCCGGGCGAATTGCTCAATACCAAAAAGATGCCGCGGTGGCTTCGCGCGTTGGTCTGGATTAGCGGGCGCGACATACAGCGAGCGACCGTGCAAATCATGTTTGATAGCGGATATGCGGATAGTTATCGCGCGCTTCATCCTGAAATTAAGGGGTATACTTTTCCCACCTGGGATCCTCACATCCGCCTCGATTTTATTTTCACACCTGTGCAATTCCTTCAGAGAATTCAGGATTGTCAGGTCATAGACGATAAGGCGCTGGCTTCTGCTGCCTCAGACCACTTTCCGCTTCTTGCTCATCTGAATATTGCAGATTGAATATTCTTGCTCATCGCTTATTGCAAACCGCGCAGAACATTTTCGGCATAATCGCAAATCAAGCGATCAAGGTCTTTCGCGTCAAAGGCTTCCTGATTCAACCAAATCTTTATGCGTCCTTCGGTTTTCTCGCAGATAATTTTGTCTCCGTAAACATAATGCCCTGTGAGTTGTCCGAACTCGTTGAAGATGTACATCGGTATCAAGTGCTTAATCTCAGTGAACTCAACTATCATTAAATTATCCTTATAATTTTATTATCGCGGTGAATCTATGACGCTTCTCAACGGCAGCCGTTTTCGTAGCAAACGACGCAAGTGGAGAGTAAGTCAAACAAGCGAAAGCCGCAATGCGCGTTGCAAAAAACCTGGTGACTACAGAAAACAACAGACAACAAGGCTATGATGGAATCGCTACGACGATTTCTATGGCGTTTAAAGCCGAACGCAAATCCTGTGGATTGATTTCAAGGAGAAAACCGCGTTTGCCGCCGTTGATATAAATTTTCGGCAAATCGAAAATCGTCTTCTCGGCATAAACCGGCAATTTCGCCTTTGTTCCGAAAGGACTGGTGCCGCCAACTACGTAACCTGTGTGCTTCTGCGCCGTGTTCACATCGCAAGGCTTAACGCTTTTGACGCCCAACAGGCGAGCCAATTGTTTCGTCGAAACTTCGCAATCGCCATGCATCAAAATGATAAAAGGCTTGCGCGATTCGTCTTCCATCACCAACGTTTTAATGACGCTGTGTTCATCAACGCCCAGTTGTTCGGACGAACGCCGAGTCCCACCTTTTTCTTCGTAATCATAGAGGCAGGGCTCGAAAGTGATTTTCTTATCGCGCAAAAAACGAACCGCTTGAGTTATCGGATAATCTGCTTTTGCCATTTTTTCCTTAAAGGTTTTAGGTAATAGGTCATAGGTGTTAGAGCAACTCTGTCGTGTAGTTTCCAGTCAAGCACTGTAAGTTTTTATCGACACCTGAAACGCGAAATCAAATCTAACACCTAATACCTAATGCTTAACACCTATCTCGCTTGACATCGTACGCGTCAGTGGCAACAATCGAATTTGACCAGCCATTTTAACAATCAGAGAGAACAAAATTGAAATCAATAATAGAGACCGATATGCAAGCACAGATGAAAGCCAAGCGTGACGCGCTTGACGCCTGGACACGCGAAATTGTCGAGTGGCACTTCAACGAAGAGACGGGTTGCCCTTTCTGGTTGGATTACGCCAGGCAATTGGATTGGGATCCGCGCAAAGAGATTCAAACGTATGAAGATCTTGCGCGTTTCGGCAATTTCAAAGACGAGTGGCTGCGCGGCGGGCCCGTGCGTCGTTGGGTTCCGAAAGCCTACGCAGACAAACCCATCTACACATTCGAGACAGGCGGCAGCACAGGGGTTCCCAAATCGCGCATCGCTATTGATGATTTTCGTATTGATTACGAATTGTTCAGCGGCACACTACCTGACGAATCTTTTCCGAAAGGCGCGGATTGGTTGATGGTGGGACCTTCGGGACCGCGACGTCTCAGGCTCGCCATCGAACATCTGGCGCAATATCGCGGTGGCATCTGTTTTATGATTGACCTGGACCCGCGCTGGTTCATCAAGATGCTCCGCATGGGCGAGACGGAAATGGCACAAGCTTACAAAGATCACGTCATTAATCAGGCTCTCACACTACTCAAAGCGCACGATAACATTCAATGTTTGTTCACTACGCCAAAATTGCTGGAGGCTCTTTGCGAAAAAGTTTCGTTGAAACGTATGGGCATCAAAGGGGTGTTTTGCGGCGGCACAGAGATGACGCCGCAATTTTATCGCTTCGCCGTTGAAGAGATGTTGGATGGTGTCTATTTCGCGCCGACTTACGGCAACACGTTGATGGGACTGGCAACACATAAACCGCTAGAACCGGAAGACAACTACGCGGTGATTTATTATCCGCCGGTGCCGCGAGCGATGATTGAAGTGGTTGACCCGGATGAAACCGACCGCATCGTCGAATACGGCGAGACCGGTCGTGTGCGGCTTACGACGTTGACGAAAGAATTTTTCATGCCGCGATTTTTAGAGCGCGACGAAGCCGAACGCGAAAAGCCTTGCCAGTTGTATTCTTGGGACGGCGTGCGCAACGTCCGCCCGTTCTCTCGCTTCCAGACCAAAGTTGTTGAAGGCGTGTATTGATTCAGGAGTTTAGAATATGCAACCGCAAATCATCTTAAAGGATGGCAGTGTGATTCCGCTCTCCGAAGAAGTTTATGAACTTGTGCTGGGCATAGTGAAGGCTCGTGAAAAGACTATAGAGCCTGCATCATCAATTGAAGAAGTAGAAGCAGAATTCGCTGATCTGTTTGGCAGTGGACCATCTACAGAAGATTTACTTGAAGAGCATCGCCAAGAGCGTGAACGCGAAGAGTACAAACTGTAAAGGTTCAGATAGGCTATGAAACTCGTCTTTGATACGTACGCTCTGATGACCTATCTACGGCGCGAGCCTGCTCATCAAATCGTTCGTTCTCTGCTTGTAGATACGTTGCAGCAGAATCACGAAGCTTATATGAGTGTGATAAATCTCGGAGAGTTGTTTTATATGCGATGGCGAAAAGGCTCTCAAACTGAAGCCGAAAGTTCTTTAATATTTGTGCGTCGTATGGGAATTCATATTGAGCCAGCAACCAATGACCGAGTAATGAAGGCCGCTAGAATTAAAGCCCTTGTGTCGCTTTCCTATGCCGATGCTTTTGCTGCGGCGCTTGCGGAAGAATTCAATGCAACGCTAGTTACCGGCGACCTCGAATATAAACCTCTCGAACCAAAAATCAATATCTTGTGGTTATAAAACTATGATTCATATTCCAATTCTCAGAAAAGGCGAACCGTACCAGAGCCTGGATATAACGACAACGCCGCATCATCGCACGCGCGAGCCGTTTGTCGAAATCAGCCAGGCGAATGCAGGATTAATCCGACGCGATTTGTTGACGCAACACGCAAGCAAAGAAGCTCTGACGAAATTTTCGACCAAAGAGTTGATAGAGATTTCCGCTCGCGCCGCTGACTTTTTTCTTAACGACACCTTGCCCCTCGGCGATGTTTTGCAATCGCCGCAGGATTACGTAGAGCAACTTTCGGCGACAACCGGAATGCCATACGTTTTCGTGCGAAAAAATATGAGCAAGATTTTCTCGGCGTTATCGGAAATGCAAAGCGTTCTCGATGGACTCACACGCGGTTTGGATTTGCAAATCCTCGACACCGGCTCAGGCACGCACGAAGGTCATCCGTTGAGTTTCTATCCTCGCGGCGACACCCTAGGGATCGTCTTGCCGAGCAATTCGCCAGGCGTCCATTCGCTGTGGGTTCCAGCTATTGCGCTCAGGACGCCGCTGGTCTTGAAGCCCGGCGCGGCAGAACCTTGGACGCCTTATCGCATCATTCAAGCTTTTATCAAAGCTGGCGCGCCAAAAGAAGCGTTCTCTTACTATCCGACTTCACACGCGGGCGCGGGTGAAATCTTGAGAAATACAGGGCGCGGCATTATGTTTGGCGATGTGTCCGCCGTAGGCAAATACAAAAATGACCCGCGCATAGAACTTCACGGACCTGGCTACAGCAAAGTCGTCATCGGCGAAGATTGTATTCACGGTTGGGAAAAATATCTGGATGTAATCGTCGCTTCGATTCTTGAGAACGGCGGACGCTCCTGCATCAATGCATCGGGCGTCTGGGTCACTTCACACGCTGAAGAGATCGCCGAAGCGCTTGCCCAGAAGTTTGCAAAAGTTGTTCCGCGTGATGCCGATGATGAACAGGCGCAAATCGCGCCGTTTGCAGATCCAAGCGTAGCCGAACGTGTCTCGGCGATGGTTGACGCGGGACTCGCAGATGACGGCGCGACCGATGTAACGGCAAAATATCGCAACACTGCGCGCGTTGCGCGTCACCAAGGCTGCACCTATCTTTTGCCAACGGTTGTGCTCTGCCAGTCGCCGGAGCATACATTGGCGAATCGTGAATTTCTCTTTCCCTTTGCCAGCGTTGTGAAAGTCTCTCAAGACGAACTACCCGAACGATTGGGCAAAACCCTCGTCGTTACGGCAATCACGCAAGATGAGAAGTTGATTGACCGGCTTCTCACATCGCCTTTGGTTGATCGTTTGAACATCGGCGCGATTCCAACGATGAAAATCGGCTGGGATCAGCCACATGAAGGCAATTTGTTTGAACATCTGTATGCCCGTAGAGCGTTTCAAAGAGCAAGCGCATAAGAGAAAAGTCAGAAGACGGAAGCTAGAGGTTGGAATAAGTATTCAATTTATATTCTGACTCCTGACTCCTGACTCCTGACTCCTGACTTTTTATGAAACTAATCTACATCACAGCGGGGGCGGCGGGAATGTATTGCGGCAGTTGTCTGCGCGACAATGCGCTGGCGGCGGAAATGCTCAAGCAGGGGCATCAGGTTTTGCTTGTGCCGATCTACACGCCTACGCTCACCGATGATGAAAATGTCAGTCAAGGAAAAGTCTTCTTCGGCGGCATCAGCGTTTATCTGGAACAACACTCGGCGCTGTTTCGCAACACACCCTGGATGCTGGATAAACTCTGGGACTCAAAGTTCGCTTTGAAGATGGCAGCAAAACGTTCGATTCCTGTTGACCCGCGCTTTCTTGGCGAGATGACCGTTTCCATGCTCAAAGGCGAAGATGGTTTTCAACGCAAAGAGATTCATAAACTTGTCGGCTGGCTCCAGACAATCCCCTCAACAGACATTATTAATCTGCCGAACACCTTACTCATAGGGCTTGCGCGCCCGATTCGTGAAGCCTTGCAAAAGCCTGTCGTTTGTACGCTGCAAGGCGAAGATTTATTTTTAGAAGGACTATCGGAATCTCACAAACGCGACTGCATGAATTTGATTCGCGCCAATCTCCAGTACGTTGATGCGTTCATAGCCGTGAGCGATTATTACGCGACGTTCATGGCGGATTATTTAGGCATTCCTGAAAAGAAAATTCACACCGTCCCGCTCGGTATAAACCTGGAAGACCATCATATGCGCGAGCGCAACGACTCGGAGGTTTTCACTGTCGGGTATTTCGCTAGAATCGCGCCCGAAAAAGGCTTGCACGTTTTATCCGAAGCCTACAAAAAAATGCGCCAGCGCGACGGTTCATTCAAAGCCAGACTTGAAGCCGCCGGATACCTTGCGCCGGAACACAAAGAGTATTTGCAAGGCATCGAACAGCAGATGAAAGCGTGGGGACTCGGCGAAGAATTTGCTTACCGAGGGGTTTTGGACAAACCAGGCAAAATAGATTTTCTGCACAATCTTGATGTATTGTCAGTGCCTACACCCTACAGCGACCCGAAAGGCATGTTTCTGCTTGAGGCGATGGCCAACGGCATCCCTGTAGCGCAGCCGCGTCACGGCGCGTTCCCTGAAATGATTGAGAAAACCTCGGGCGGCATTCTCTTTGAACCTGGTGATACGGAGGCCTTGGCAGACGCCTTGCTTTCGATCTGGAAAGACAAGGCGCTGGCGGCAGAGTTGAGCCACAACGGTTTTCAAGGAGTGCGGAAACATTACACCGCCGAGCGCATGACCGAACGCGCCGTCGAAGTTTATAAGAGTTTGATTCGCTGAAAACGATTTGAACATTTGTTTAGTGAGTAGGAAACATAACCACAGATTACGCAGAGTAAACACGAATTGCTTTACACGAAATCATTCGTGAGAATTTGTGTAATCTGTGGTTTCTATTTTGGGAGGATGATTCATTGCTCGATGTCACCAACCTGTCGAAAGATTATCCAACGCCGCAGGGGGCGCTACAGATTCTTTCCAACATCTCACTCCAACTTTCTCGCGGCGATGCGGTTTCGATTATGGGACCGTCGGGCAGCGGCAAAAGCACTCTGCTTTACATCGTCGGTGCGCTCGAACCGCCAAGCTCCGGCACGGTCGCGCTCGACGGCAAGAACCCTTTTCAACTCGACGCAAAACAATTGGCTGCCTTCAGAAATCAACACACGGGCTTTGTTTTTCAAGACCATTGTCTGTTGCCGCAACTCACCGTTTTGGAGAATGTCTTAACGCCCACGCTGGTTGCCGAATCAAATGGTGATTACACCACGCGAGCCAAAGAATTACTCGAACAAGTAGGTCTTTCCCAACGCCTGACACATCGCCCTGCGGAATTATCGGGCGGGGAAAAACAGCGCGTCGCTTTAGCGCGTGCTTTGATTATGAATCCGCTCCTTCTATTGTGCGACGAGCCAACCGGCAATCTCGATCACAAGTCAGCCGAGACGGTCGCCTCGCTTTTACTTGAATTGCACAAGAAACAGCAGACCATTCTCATCGTCGTCACACACAACGCGGAACTTGCGGCGAAATGTCCAAAGCAATTTCAGATGAACAATCAGCGCCTCGAACAATTATGATTCGTCTATTCATCAAGGAGTGTGCAAAATGAAATTCAAGCTTTCCAATCACCGCATCTTTGTCCTCAAACTTGCAGTCTTATTGTCGCTCACAGCGGCAATCAATGTCTCTGCATTGGCGCAAACCAACGGCAAAGCCGATACTGTCTCGGCTCAGGTTGATAAGGTGTTCGCGCAATGGGACAAGCCGAACTCGCCCGGTTGCGCGCTTGCCGTCATCAAAGATGGCAACATCATTTACAAACGCGGTTATGGAATGGCTAACCTTGATCACGATATTCCCATCTCTCCGTCAACGGTTTTTCATGTCGCCTCTGTCTCCAAACAGTTCACCGCAATGGCTATTGATCTGCTTGCCAAACAAGGCAAGCTCGCGCTTGATGAGGAAGTGAAAAAATACATTCCTGAACTGCCGGACTTTGGAGATAAAATAACGGTAAGACATTTGCTGCATCACACCAGCGGACTACGCGACCAATGGAATCTGTTGATACTGGCTGGCTGGCGTTTATCAGAAGATGTAGTCAAAGACGAAGATGTGCTCGACCTCGTATCGCGTCAAAAAGCTTTAAATTTCAAACCGGGCGACCAGCATCTCTACAGCAACACAGGTTATACGTTGCTGGCGATTATTGTGAAGCGCGTCAGCGGGCAATCGTTACGAGAGTTCGCTGAGGCAAACATCTTCAAGCCGCTTGGCATGAACAGCACGTTTTTCCGCGATGACCATCTGGTCGTCGTGAAAAATCAAGCGTACGGTTATTCATCGCCAGGCAACGGCGTTTTCAAATTGAGCGTTCCGAATTATGACACCGTAGGCGCGAGCAGTTTATTGACGACTGTGGAAGACCTCGCCAAGTGGGATCAGAATTTTTACGAGATGCGCGTTGGTGGGAAAGAACTACTGGAACAGATGCAAATCCCTGTAACGCTCAACAACGGCGATAAGATCGAATACGCTCACGGTCTGTCGGTTTCCAGGTACAAAGGGTTGGGCATCGTCGGACATGGAGGTGCTGACGCTGGCTATCGCTCAAATATCATGCGTTTCCCTGAACAACGATTTTCCGTAGCCTGCATTTGCAATGTCGCAAACATCAATCCGACTCAAATATCAAGACAGGTCGCAGACATCTATCTAAAAGATCAACTCAAGCCAGAGGCGCCAAAAACTCATCCTGTGGTGAACACGGTCACGCTTACCGAACAACAATTGAAAAGCAAAGTCGGCACCTACTGGAATACAACGACCGCAGACCTCGCAAAAGTTTCTCTGATAAATAGCAATCTCTATTTGAACGCGCCCGGCGCGAATGCCGAACTCTTACCGCTTGGCGAAAACCGTTTTCAGGTAAAAGAGCAGCCTACAGAAGTTGCTTTCGAGTCGCGCCAAAACGGTGGCGCGATGCAACTCAAGATTATACCGGACGGAAGAAAACCTGTTGTCTTCGAAGCTGTCGAGGCTGCCAGTCCAACGACGACACAATTGCCGGAGTACGCGGGCGCTTATTACAGTGCTGAAATTGACTCGGTTTACAATGTGGAAGTTGACGGTGATAAACTCGTATTGAAGCGCAAAAAATATAAGCCCGTATCTTTTCTACCCGCGTTCAAAGATGCCTTCACCAATATCGTGCTAGGAACGGTTCGCTTCACGCGCGACAATCAAAACCGCATCAACGGATTTATAGCAAGCTCTGGTCGAATCAGAAACTTTCGCTTCAGCAAACAAATTCAATGAGTTTAGGCTTGCATTTGATGTTCAGAGTTACGCCTTGAGGCGTGAATTGACACAG
>JANMSG010000946.1:0-2131 GCA_031389065.1 Acidobacteriota bacterium
GCGAGTTGCGTTTTCGGCTACCTCTACGCCCAAGCAGAAGACAATTTCTGGCAGATCGAAGACAACTACATCTGCTCTCTGGGTCGCGCCGCTGAAGTGTACGGCGACAGCAAACTCACACAGGATATGGTCAATCGCGCCTTGGAAATCCCCAGGCTTGCGAAAGCCGAATACGACCGCTCCAGCGCGAAAGTCAAAGAGCTTTGTACAGCCGCGTCCGATGGTTTGAACTATTTTCTCGAGAAGAATCCGCAAGTCAAACCTCGCCTCATCACACAATTCGAGCCCTGGATGATGTTCGCGTTTAATCGTTATGCGCTCTATCAAAATTTCATCTTCGGCAAATCAGGCTTGCGAGCCGACGAGATTAAAACCGCCGCGCGCGATGCTGATTCAGACGCGCCAGCCGCTACTTCAACTTCTTCCATCAGCGAATTACAAGAGCGCTCTTTAACCGACGAAACCGATCCGGAAAACATCGTCGGCTCGAATATGTGGGCGGTGACTCCCGCAAAAAGCGCCAGCGGTAACGCGATGCTCTTCATTAATCCGCATCAACCGTTCTTCGGCGTAGGGCAATGGTACGAAGGTCACGTCAACAGCGCGGAAGGGTGGAATATGTCCGGCGCATCCTTTTACGGCTCAGGTTTTCCGACCCTTGGTCACAATGCGACTTTAGGGTGGAGCCACACGGTCAACGACCCGGACATCACGGATTTATGGGCAGAGAAATTTGACGACGCGAAAAATCCCCTGGCGTATCGTTACGGCGATGGCTACAAAACGGCTGTGGACTGGAATGATGCCATCAAAGTAAAAACCGCGAATGGTTTGGTCACGAAGACCTATAAATTCCGCAAGACCCATCACGGTCCGATTATGTCTGTCAGAAAAGGGGTTTCTGTGGCGCTGAAGATGTCGCGTCTGGAAGAAGGCGGAATGATTGAAGAATGGTATGCGATGACCAAAGCACGCGACGTCCCGGAATTCAAAAAAGTCATGTCACGCGCAGCGATCCCTATGTTCAACGCGACGGCGGCCGACAGCAAAGGAAATATTTATTATGTTTATAATGGTGCTGTGCCGCGTCGCTCAACAAAATATGATTGGACAAAGCCTGTTGACGGCACGAATCCCGAAACCGAGTGGCAAGGGTATCATTCGTTTGATGAATTGCCGCAGGTGATGAATCCGAAAACCAACTACGTGCAAAATTGTAATCAAACACCTTTCACGACGACGACCGACGGCAATCCCGAAATCGTCAAGTTTCCCGAATACATGACACGCGAAAAGGACAATGCTCGCGCCAGGATATCGCGCCGCATTTTGTCAGACACTGCGAAATTCTCTTTCGATGATTGGTCAAAAGCTGCGTGGGACACGCGCATTCTCGAATCCGAAACAGCGATTCCTGAACTCGTTGCCGAGTGGGAGAAATTGAAAGCGGTTGACGCCTCGCGCGCAGACAAATTAAGCCCCGTAATTGCCGAGTTGAAATCGTTCAATCACGTCAGCACCTTAGACTCGAAAGCCATGACAGTGTTTGCTCTATGGTTCTACAACCTCACGCAGAATCGCAGCAAAGAGGAAGGGTTGAAAATCAAAGTGCTTGAAAACACGATCAAAGAACTGGAACGCGATTGGGGAACTTGGCAAGTGGCTTGGGGCGAGATCAATCGCCTGCAAAAGATTCAATCGGGCGGCGAGTTGGAAGCCTTCAGCGATGCGAAGCGGAGTTTGCCTGTAGCGGGCGCACCAGGTTGGTTAGGCATCGTCAATAATTTCTATGCGCGACGTGAAAAGGGGCAAAAGCGATTGTACGGAATCGTCGGAGCTTCTTTCGTCAGCGTCGTAGAATTCGGCGCAAAAGTGCAAGCCCGTTCAACACTTGTGATGAGCCAGAATTCCGACCCGAATTCGCCAAACTACTTCGATCAAAGCGAATTGTACGCCAGGCGCGAATTCAAGCCCGCCTGGTTTACGCTCGCAGACATTAAGGCCAACAGCAAGCGCGTCTATCATCCGGGCGAACAGAAAGCCTTGAAGAAAGCCGCGTAATGAAGTCAGAACCGGGAGCGGTAGCGACCAGGTTGGTATGCCGCACCCGATCGCTACCGCTCCCGGTTCT
>JANMSG010000121.1:0-2702 GCA_031389065.1 Acidobacteriota bacterium
GTCGTCCGTTGGGTCATGGCATCGGCGACAATCTGGTACAGTTCATTGATGTGCTCGCTCCGTGTGGGCGGGTCAGTCACGCGTGGGTCTGTGACCAAGTCAGTTCTGCCAACGGCTTCGAAGAAGCGCACCCACTGCGGCGTAGTGTAGGGGAGCAGGCTCAGATAGCCGTCCTTAGTGCGAAAAGGTCTGCGGTTGGGCGAGAGTATGCGCTCATAACGCATACCGCCCTGCGGCGGGCAGAAGGTCTCGCCAGCCAGGTGTTCGATTAAAGTATAGGAGACCATCGTCTCAAACATAGGGACTTCGATGGCCTGCCCGAGCCCCGACCGCTCACGCTCGTATAAAGCCATGGCAACCGAGTAAGCCACCACGAAGCCCACGGTCTTGTCGGCGAAGATGGTCTTGACGTACCTGGGACCGTCCGTGTGATTGTGACCTTCGAGTGACGCGACGCCACACATCGCCTGAATGATGTCATCAAAGGCGGGTCGCCCCGCGTAAGGGCCATCTTCAGAGAACCCGTAAGCGGCGCAATAAATCAGGCGCGGGTTCGTCTCGCGCAAGCTCTCGTAATCGAGTCCAAGCTTGCGCATCGCCTGTGGTCGCACGGTGGTAACAAATACGTCTGCGTTGGCGATCAGTTGCTGAAGCGTCTGGCGCTCCTCATCGCGTTTCAAGTCAAGCACGACGCTACGCTTGTTACGATTGAGGTTGAGAAACGCGGCACTCATCCCACGGTGACGGAAGGGCGCAAACTGCCGGAAGACGTCGCCTTCGGGTGCTTCAACTTTGATCACATCCGCGCCCATATCGCCCATGATCTGAGTCGCATACGGACCCATCACAATCGAAGTAAGATCAATCACACGCACACCTGCCAATGGGCCAGACATATCTTTTCTCCTAATTCAAAGCGGGAAAATGCGAAACAAGACAGCAGCGATGGTCATCACCGCCGAAATGCCAAACAAATAGGGGATGGAAAATTTCTGATGTTCGCCCAACTCGACTTCCGTCAAGCCCACGAGCAGAAAAGTCGCGGGCGTGAGCGGGCTGACCGGAAAGCCTGTTGTCATCTGTCCGAGGATTGCCGCCTGTCCGATTTGCACAGGCGGCACACCCAGCATCTCGCCCACTTCGGCTACCACAGGCAGCACGCCGAAGTAGAATGAATCCGGGTCAAACAGTAAACTCAGCGGCATGGAGAGCATTCCCATCACAAACGGAATGTGCGTAGCCGTCGCGGCAGGCACCTGACCGACAGCCGCTTGTGCCATTGCTGTCAGCATGCCGGATTCCTTCATTATACCTGTGAACGCGCCCGCCGCCAGCAGAATCACCGCCATCATCAGCGACGCCTCGGCGTGCGCATCAATCCGATCTCGTTGTGCCTTGATGTCTGGGTAGTTGATCATCAACGCCAGCACGGTTCCGAATATGAAGACAACTACTGGCTCAACCTTGCCGCTAACCATAACGCCCAATAGCAAGAGCGTCAGTAGGAGGTTGAGCCAGAATCTACCTGGCCGCCGCAGTAGCTTCTCTGCCTCGGTCAGTTCTCGTTGAAAAATGTCATTCCTGCTTTCGTTGCCCGACAAACCCAGTCGCTTTTCTTCTTTCTTTCCCAGCCACCAGGCGGCGGCAAAGACAAAGATCAAGCCAACGCCCAGAACCGGCAGGAGTGGGTTGAAGAGTTCTGTCACAGGGATGTGCAAGGCGGCGGCAGCACGGATAGTCGGTCCGCCCCACGGTAACATATTGATCAAACCTGCGGCCATTGCCACTGCGCAGGCGAGCACGCGTCTGTCCATCTTCAGCCTGTCGTACAAGGGCAACATTACAGGAATCGTAATCAGGAAGGTGATGGCTCCCGAACCGTCCAGCATCACGATTGCCGCCAGCAGAGCGGTTCCCATAACGATTCGCGTGGGCTTGTTGCCGACGGCGCGCAGGATGCGGTCAATGATAGGATCGAGCATCCCTGCATCCGACATAATCCCGAAGTACAGGATGGCAAATATCGTCATGCCCGCTACGGGAGCGATATTCTGTATGCCTCGAACGATGAATGTCCCTGTGCTTAGCCCGAAGCCGCCGATGAGCGCCGCAATGGTAGGAACCGCGATCAGTGCCACCAATGGCGAGAGCTTCTTGCTGAGGATGGCAGCGAGCAAAACTACTATGGTTGTCAATCCGAGCAGTGCGAGCATTGTCTACCATTCCTTAATTCAAGCTCCACAATCCATCTATTTTTTTATGTAGAATTGCTCGAGGAATTGATAGCGCGCCCGAACTTTTTCACGCTCGGCGCGCGTGTCAACATCAATCGTCAGGCGCTGACCGGTGGCAAAGGTTTGCCAGTTTGGCAGCCCCTTGCCATTGGGATTGCCTGTCTTGATGAAGTTGGCGAAGTACTCTTGCATGACCTCGGAAACTTTGTAATCATCCGGCGTCCAGGCATAGACCTTGTTTGAATCGAGATTGCCCATAGCATACTCAATCTCCGCTGAATGAACTGCGCCGCGAGATTGTGGTCGCTGATTGGTCGCAGCCTGAGCCCCTGTCACTACACCGCCAGCACACCGGGGTCGAGTGCGATCGCGTCGGTCATCGGTGTCAGCGAGTCGACGGTGGCTCCGTTGTCGAGTTCGACCGAGAGCAGGAGCGGCCCGTTGAACCCCGGGCCGAACCCGTCAGCG
>JANMSG010000123.1:0-9722 GCA_031389065.1 Acidobacteriota bacterium
CACTAGATGGCGACACAAATGCTCAAACTCATGGTGAGCGTTTTTCGGCGATAGCTGGTCAAGCCCGAATCGGATTTGTGAGATTACTTGATCAATAGTTGCCATTATTTACAAAGGTCACTTATTTTTCTCGTGATGAAAGCCGCTTTGCTCTACGGCTTGACGAAATGGCGCAAGAATTTCATCAAAGGTTTGTCGGCGATTGACATCTTTTTCGATCAGCTTTTGCACATAACCTTGCACATCACAGCCATCGGCTTTGGCTCGCTGTTCGAGAAGCGCTTCAACTTCCGGCTCAAGTTCCAGCGTCACTGTCATCATCTCACCTCATTGGTTGGTATCGTAATCACTGATATTTTGCCACAAGCTAACCCTTACACCATAGCTCTATCTTGATACCATTCGTTCAGTCTTCGCTTGAGGACTGAGTCACAATTTTCGGGCGAAATATTTGCCGGGTAGTTGTTTGATACGGTCTGTCATCTCTAAATTCAAAAGCGCGGACAATAATTCGCCTATACTCAATTTTGTCTGCCTCACCAAATCATCAATATGAATCTGTTCGTCGCTCTTTAGCTTACTGAAAACTTTCTTCTCAATGTCTGACAATACGATTTCATCCATGCTGAGTTGTTCTGCTTTCGCCTCAGTCCTTTCGGCGGACAAGATTTCAGCCTTCACATCGGCAGGGAATTCTTCGACAACATCGCGCCAGGTTTGCACTAATTTCGCGCCATCTTTAATCAAATAATTGGGACCGAAACTCTTTGATGAAGTGATGTTACCAGGCACTGCAAAAACGTCGCGCCCTTGTTCATAAGCCATTCTCGCGGTTATCAAAGAACCGCTTCGTTCCGCGCCTTCGACGACCATTACGCCTAAAGACATGCCGCTCATGATGCGATTGCGAAAAGGGAAATTCTGCGGAAGTGGTGGAGTGCCAATTGGAAATTCCGAAATCACCGCGCCATTCTCTTTTACTTTTTCCGCGAGCTTTTTATTTTCTTTCGGATAAACTTCGTCGAGCCCTGTGCCAATCACTGCGATGGTTAATCCTTTGCCATCGAGCGCGCCAAGATGGGCTGCTGAATCAATCCCTCTTGCAAGTCCTGAAGCAATCGTTACCCCTCGCGCTGCCAGTTCGCGCCCTAACATCTCCGCGACATTGCGCCCGTAGGTCGAACAACGCCTTGAGCCAACGATTGCCACAACCGGTTGAGCAAGCGCTGGTTTCAAATCGCCTGAACAATAAAGTACGATGGGCGGGTCATAGGTTTCGCGCAAAAGGGCAGGGTAATCCGGGCTTGCGATGACGATAGCTTTGCCGCCTACGCGCTCAAGCTCTCGCAATTCAAGATCTGCGCGATGGTAGGAATCTTTGCTTTTGAGTTGTGCAATGGTGTCTCGCTTTACGCCTGCTGATTCAAGTTCGCTCGTGCTTGCCTTGAAACAAGCAGCGGGCTTGCCAAAATTGTCTATCAAAGTTAAGGCGGTGCGCGAACCCACGCCGGTGACGAAACTGAGCGCCAGCCAATCCCTGATCTCTTCATTGATGTCCATTGGCGTTCCTCCTGAAAATGTCTTGGTTATCTTTGCGACTTTGCGGCTTTGCGCTACATTAATAGCGGTTCGCATATGAGTGTAGGGTAGCTGTAGGGGCAAGGCTTGTCCTTGCCCGAATCGCTGACAGGCGATGATTGTCATTTTGCTTCGCAAAATCCGGGCAGGTACGAGACCTGCCCCTACACTCGACGGAAAAGAAAATGAGTTTAAAATATAGAGAATCGGTTATCACTCACTTAATGAATCACGGCATTAAGCCCGATGAAAATACGCCACCGACCTTGGTGCGAGAATTCATCAATGATTTGTATCTATACGAAATTCGAGTCCTGAGAAAAAGTTTGCTCGATGGCTTGATTCCCAAATCCGAATACGCAAACCATGTACTTGAACTCCGCAATCGCTATCCTCTGTTGTCTCTCCCACTACAATTCTGGACAGAAGTCGAATCAGTTTTCAGCGAACCTACGGAAGCTGTTGACAATTTGACAGACGCAGAGTTTATGCAGAGAAGCAAGCCAGGCAACTAAAAACTTCAAAACACCTATGCCCAATAAGTCCTATCGAGCGAGCGGTATTGAATCGCTTCGTTGACGTGATGCGGTTCAATGTTTTCTTTGTTTTCAATGTCAGCAATCGTTCGGCTCACTTTCAAGATGCGGTCATAAGCCCTCGCTGAAAGTCCCAGGCGTGTGAGAGCGTTTTCAAGCATCGTTTTAGATTTCGCATCAATGATGCAATATTTGCGAATCAAACGCGGAGTCATCTGTGCATTACAGAAAATCTTTTCTTCTGTAAATCTTTCAAGCTGAACTTGCCGCGCACGCATGACTCGCTCTCTGATTGGCGCAGAGGCTTCGGCAGGCGTGTTGTTTGATAACTCGGTTATCTTCACGGCTGGCACATCTATGTGAATGTCTATGCGGTCAAGCAGAGGTCCTGAAATCCTTGAAACGTAGCGTTGGATTTGTATGGGCGAACATTTACATTCTCGCGTAGGGTCATTGAAGAAACCGCACGGGCAAGGATTCATTGCCGCTGCAAACATAAATTGCGAAGGAAAAGTCAAAGACATCGAAGCACGGCTGATGGTGACCCGCCCGTCTTCCAAAGGCTGCCGCAAAACCTCTAAGACGTTGCGGTCAAATTCTGGCAATTCGTCTAAAAACAGAAGTCCGTTGTGAGCCAGAGAGACCTCGCCGGGTCGCGGAATTGCCCCGCCGCCGATCAACCCTGCATCGGAAATTGTGTGATGCGGCGAACGAAATGGGCGAGTCGTAATCAATCCGTGTTTTTCCGTAAGCCCTGCAACCGAATGAATCTTGGTGCATTCAATGGCTTCTTCAAATTCAAGCGGCGGCAAGATTGTACGTATGCGTTTGGCAAGCATGGTTTTGCCTGAACCGGGAGGGCCAATCATCATAATGTTATGACCACCGCTGGTTGCCACTTCGATGGCGCGTTTCGTATGCATCTGTCCGCGCACTTCGCTGAAATCATCTGCATATTGGCTTGCAGAAGAAAGCAGGGTGTTGGTGTCAATGCGTATAGGCTCAGGCAGCGGCGGACTGATGAGCATCGCGACTAGGTTTCTTAGATCGGTGACAGGGTAAACATCCAGCCCTGAAACGACTGCCGCTTCTTGCACGTTTTCTTCAGGTATCAACAGTCGCTTGACGCCATGTTTGCGAGCCGCTACGGCAATCGGCAGCGCACCTTTAATCGGTCGAACCCGACCATCAAGCGATAATTCGCCGACCGTTAAGGTGTCGCTCAACTCTTCGAATTTCAAATCGCCATTGGCTCCGAGTATGCTTAAAGCGATAGGCAAATCGAAACTGGAGCCTTCTTTTTTTATATCAGCGGGCGCGAGGTTCACTGTGACGCGATGGATAGGGAAGAAGAAACCACAATTGTTAATTGCCGCGCGAATGCGTTCGCGGCTCTCTCTTACGGCTGCATCCGGCAAGCCCACCATGGTGAAAGACGGCACCAGGCTATCGCCGGCTTTGGGCGTCAGATCAACTTCAATGTCAACTACATAGGCATCTATACCGAATACAGCCGCACTTAAAGTCTTAAATAACATTTGCAATCCTCTTCGAATTTGATTTTGAATAACCGCCAGGTGAAAAACCTTTCCTATAAAAGATAGACGGAAAAAATAGGCACTCTAGTGCAGTTTTTAAAATAATTCTGATATTGAGAAGAATCAGGTGTGCGCTTAAACTATCAGCGATGAAGAATCTAGGCGATACTCTTTTAACAATCCTCGTGCTGGGCGGCATTCTCGTGGTGAGCGCAGTGTTGACCAACATGTTTACGCGAGCGATGTATTATCGTTGCGCTCAATGCAATGCGCTAAATGCCAAACGGCGCACACATTGTCGAATCTGCGAAACTGTTCTGGTGACTGAAGAATCGTCAGAATAAAAAACTGTTCGTATGGAATGGAATAACCGATCCCGCATGAATAAAAGGGCGCATACGCGCGCCCCTTCCTTCATACTTTGATGATTCAAACTTTCTGAAAGCCTTAAGGCTTGGCTCCATTGGGCGCAGGGTTTTCGCTAGGCGCAACATAACCGCTACGAGTTCGCGCTACCAGGCGTTTGTTGGTTGGAGAATTGACCTGAACTTTCACGCCGCGGAAGCTGCCATCGCGTTTGGTATTAGACGGGTAATAACCAATCGCGTATTGGGTTCTCAGGTCTGTAGAAATCTGTTGCCCTATGGTGTGGACTTCGGACAATTCTTTGGGGAAGAATGCACGACCACCGGTCTCGTTGGCTAATTTGTTGAGCAAGGCTTCGGCTTTGTTTTTCGGACTCTTTTTGAATAAACCGGAACCATCATCCAAATCATGTGTAAAGCCTATAATGTAAATTTGAACATCAGCCTCTTGCAGATGTTTTACTACATCGTCGTATTTGTAGTAATTCTCTTTATCGAGTCCATCAGTGACCACGATGAGGGCTTTGCGGCGATTCTTTCCTTCTTTCGTAGCGTGATCGGCAGCCAGATAAACGGCATCAAGCATCGCCGTTGAACTTCTGGCTACCAAACCGTTTAGCGTGTCAATTACATCGTGCTGGTCTGTGGTAAATTCTTGCAGAAGTTCGGGTTGCTCTCTGAATTCGATGATCGCCATCTCGTCGCCGGGTTTGCTTTCTTTAACCAGGTTGATAGAGGCTTTGATAACCGTATCAATCTTTGCGCGCATCGAACCGGAAGAATCAATGGCGAAGACCACCGAAACAGGAACCTGTTCCTTGCTGAAAAACTTTATCTCTTGCGGAACTTTGTCTTCCAGGACTTGAAAATCTTTTTGCTGGAGGTTCATCACAGCCGTGTTGTTGGCGGTTGCATCAATCACCGAAACATCCAGCATAATCAAATCCGTGCCTAGTTTAATCGGCGTGTCGTCTTTGTCCTGTGGGTCTTGTTGCGCAGGTGGCTTTTTGTTTTGATTCGTCTCTTTTTGCTGCTCGTTCACAAAATTGGCACTGGTGAGAGAGAAAATACCGATAGAAAAAAAGAAGAGCGAAGCCACAACACTTGTCGCGAATAATTTATTTGCTGATGATCTCATAATTGAATCTTACCCCGCAAAATATGTTTTGAAAACCTGGTTGCCAAAGGCTGAATCAAAGCTTCTCTGTGAGAAGTTAAAAATTCAGCCGATCCATTCAGACTATTTAGGATGCACGGAATAACTTTACCCGTTGCAAAAGAGAACGCGCGGGAATTGGACAAATTGCAGGCTGGTAGCGGTTTTGAGAATTTTCCTTTTTTTACGACCCAAAAACAACGGTTCGTCAATTTCTGTGAAACCAAATTTATTGTTTGAAAGCTTGATAGCCGTCTTTGTAATTGACAGACAATCTTCCCAGTCCTTTGGGCGGATTGACCTTCACTTGAAGCTTATGCCATTTGCCTATGCTTGCGGTGTCTGATGGATAAAAGCCAACCGAATATTGATGGCGCAGTTCGAGCGCGATACGTGTACAAATTTCAATCAGCTCCGGCTCGTTATAAGCATTCGGGAAGAACGCCCGTCCGCCGGTCATTCGGGTCATCTCTTCCAATACGGAACGACCAAAACCGGCAAGCGAATCAGAAGACGGGTCGGTGATGCCTATCGAATAGATTTGCACATCGGACTCTTTGACGCGATTGCGAAGCTCTTTGTAAGTGTAACGGCTGTTGTTGTCCTGACCATCAGATATAATCAACAGAGCTTTTTTCTTGTGACGACCTTGCTGGACTTTTTCAACGGCAAGATAAGCCGCGTCATAAAGGGCAGTAGAACCTTTAGGCTGTACGAACATCAAATGGTTGACGACCTGATCGCCTGAGGTGGTGAAATCCTGTATAAGCTTTGCCCGGTCATTGAAGCCGATCAAAAAGAAATCGTCATCATCGTGCGAAGTTTCAATAAATCTCTTCAAGGCTTTCACAGAACGAGTAACGCGTTCTTTCATAGAGCCTGAGACATCGTAGATAATGCCGAGCGAAACCGGCGCGTCTTCATCTGTGAAGAGCGCGACTTGCTGCTTTACTTTCTCGTCGAAAATTTCAAAATGTTCTTTGCTAAGACCTGTAACGAATCTGCCATAGGGGTCTGTAACACTGATGGTCATACTGACAAGATTGGTGTTGAGTATCACCTTATCATCAGGTTTTGCGCCGCCAACTGGCGCAGTCTTATTATCTTGCGAGAGTGTGCTGATCGGCAGGAAAGTGAAGCTCAACACAATGACCAATAAAAAACGAGCCAGTCTGTTTGCCATGACATGTACTCCCGTTATCTCTGAAAATCAATGAAGTGGACCGTTTATCCTGGAAGGTTTTCCGGTCTGCTTCCACTAAAAATGATTTGAGTAATCACTTTTAGTCGTACCTGATGCTATCTGGATTCAAAACCGGGTAGAAAGTCTTTTGCACCGAATTACAATTTATTACAATCCCTAATCGGCAATTCCATAATAGCATAAATAGTTTTTAAGACAACACGGGGAAGCAACTTTATATCTTAAAAATATATTAATCAATGCCATCATTGTCATTGCCAATCTTTCCGCAGAATATTGTGCGAGATTGTAGAATGAAATATGAATTGTTGAGCTTTCGCCTGGTTCGTAAAATGAAGCTCAGAGTTGATGAAGATGATAATGAGGCTCACCGGAGTTTGTCCGCTCAACCCAAAAAAATGATGCGATCACGCTGCAAATCATTATTGGTAATTTAGCATTCAGATTGATACTATTGCCAACCGCTTGCAGTTGATTTGTTCAGGGATAGATGAGGTAATCAATGATCAAGACGCTGGTGCTCAATCGTGAATCCAAGTCATTCACCAGATGCGATAACCCAGATGAAATTAGTAACCTGTGTGCCCTTCCACCCAATATTGTCTGGGTAGATGTCGCGGACCCGACTAGCGAAGATTTTGAGGAGTTAGCTCAAGAATTTGGCTTTCACCCCCTCTCGATAGAGGACTGCCAAAACGAACATCAGCGCCCAAAAGTGGAAGAGTTTCCGGGCTATTACTTTATTGTTCTCTATGAAGCAGAGTTAGTTATGGGAAGGCATCTGGAACTGCGCGAGTTAAATATCTTTCTTGGAAAAAATTATTTAGTTACGGTGCACAGCCAACCCATTCGTACGATTGAGACGGCTGAAAGACTTTGGCGTGAGTGGACAGACCTCGCTGAGCGCGGCACAGGGTTACTCGCGTATCTGCTGATTGACTCGATTGTGGATGATTATATGCCTCTGCTTGACACGCTCTCTGATCGAATGGATGAATTGGAGGATAAAATCTTTGGAGATTTTCAACCGGAGGCGTTAGAAGAAATCTTTCGCGTAAAGAAAGACTTGCTCTTCCTGCGCAGGTCTGTGACCCCTTTGCGGGATGTCTTCAATACGCTACTGCGTCGTGAACAGCAGATTTTTTCCCGCGAGACGCACGTCTATTTTCAGGATGTTTTTGATCATTTGATTCGCGTCGCCGATACGATTGATACCCTGCGCGACTTGCTTGGCGCAACCATGGATGCCTATTTGTCGGTTTCAGGAAATCGTATGAATATGGTCATGAAAAGATTGACTTCGATTTCAACGATTCTCATGTCGGTCACGCTGATTGCCGGAATCTATGGAATGAACTTCGACTTTATGCCCGAATTGAAATGGAGATACGGCTATGTCGGCACACTGGGCTCAATGTTAGCCATCGGTGTGTCACTCTTTCTTTATTTCCGAAAGATTAAATGGTTATGAAACAAGATAAGATGAATAAACAAAAACAGAAGAATGAGAAGGGGTGGCACCGCTTGCGCCGACCACAAGACGACACGCAAAAGACAAAGGTATACACGGAAGAGGAACTTCAAAGCATAGCAAGGAGCCAGAGGAATGGCTCAGGAATTATGCGCCTCGATACAGGCGAGTTGCATTTACCATCAAACCTGGAAGACTCTGGAGACGGGCAACAGAACAATAGTCCGCCTCGTGTGATGCTGGTAATCATCCTCTTTGCCCTAATCTTTATCTCCATCATTACCTATTTTGTCATGCAGATGCCCAAAAAAGATTGACGGCTTATGACTACCTTATCGCAAGCTTTCTGTGCTATATTCCCCGTTTACTTAAAACTACTTACGGACGTTTATATCTTTGCTTTTATCTATAATCATCCCGGCTTACAACGAAGAACAACGTATCGCGCCAAGTCTCGATAAGATTTTGCAGTTCCTCTCTTCAAGCTCTTATACGGCTGAAATCGTCATCGTCAACGATGGCTCTAGCGATCATACAGCAAGGTATGTAGTAAGCCGTGTGGAAGAATTTCTGAGCGCCGGTTTTGATTTGCGACTGTTGACGAACCAGCCAAATCGCGGCAAAGGCTACAGCGTCAAACGCGGTGTCAAAGAATCCCGAGGCGAGATCGCATTATTTACAGACGCTGATCTCTCTTCACCAATCAGTGAAGCGCCAAAACTGCTAGAGCCAATCATCGAAAATCGCACCGACGTCACCTTCGGTTCGCGGGCGCTCAATCGTAAATTGATAGGCGAACGACAACCGCTCTATAGAGATTTCGGTGGGCGCATTTTTAACTTTCTACTCCAAACCATCACCGGTCTGGAATTCCAAGATACACAATGCGGGTTCAAAGCCTTCCGTCGCATTGAGTCTTTGCCGATTTTTGAAATGCAATCGATAGAGCGCTTCGGATTCGACCCGGAAGTTTTATTCATCGCGAAAAAAATCGGTCTGCGATTGCTGGAAGTTCCGGTTGTCTGGAATGACGTTGAAGGCAGTAAGGTCAACTATTTGACCGATTCGCCCAAGATGTTTTTAGACCTTTTCAAAATTCGTATCAATGACATGAAAGGTCGCTACGACAAAGTTGAGAAAGCCCAGCAGCAATTTCAAAGGTGATCCCAGCTTGTCTTGACATGATAAAAAATCGGGTAATGATAAACAGAGATGGTTCGATTAAACGTAAACATTGACCACATAGCAACGCTCAGACAGGCGCGCAAAACTTTTGAACCGAGTGTTGCGGCTGCGGCGCTGCTTGCAGACCTTGCAGGCGCAAGCGGCATCACGATTCACCTGCGCAGTGATCGCCGCCACATTCAAGACGAAGATGTGCGGGTCTTGCGCTCGGTCGTCAAAACGCATTTGAATTTGGAGATGGCGGCCACCGCCGAAATGATTGCAATCGGGCGAGAGATTAAACCAACCGCCGCTACCTTGGTACCTGAACGACCCAATGAGATAACCACGGAAGGCGGTTTGGATGTTGTTTCGCGTGAAAAAGAGATCCAACAAGCGGTCAAATCTTTGAATGAAGCGGGCGTTTTGGTGAGCATTTTCATAGACCCAACACTTGACCAAGTTGAAGCGTCACATCGTGTAGGTGCGCAGCAGATTGAAATTTGCACAGGGCGATATTCTGACCTGACAGACCCTACGCGGGTTCATAAACAAGCTGAAATTACCGAAGAATTATTTCGTATCGCCACCGTCGCGAAACGCGCAGGCGAACTCGGGATGCAAGTCGCAGCAGGTCACGGGCTGACCTACAGAAATGTGCAAGCGGTTGCCGAGATTCGTCCAATTATAGAACTCAACATCGGTCACAA
>JANMSG010000960.1:0-2331 GCA_031389065.1 Acidobacteriota bacterium
AGGAAGCCAAAGGCGAAGGCGCCGATTGCCGCCGTGATGTTCACGACGAAGATCATCACGATCGTGTCCTGGGTAGAGAATTTCATCGCTTGTTGAGCATAAATAGTGCCTGACCGAAAACCCCTATTTTTCCTATGATGAAGTGCTAAAAATCTGAAACGAAGATGTCACGGAAAAACTTCAATTGGCAGTAGCGAATGCAGATTTGTGAGGCAAGGCAGGAATTTTCGATGAAATCTTCGTTGCAGAAGGTGTTGTGTGTGGCGCTTAAAAATAATCTTCGTTCGACGGTGAGAATCGGTAATCCGATGGACGTGCCGAACCGTTGATGCTTCTGTGCCGTGAATGAATGACAGAGGATAAAGACGATGCGCGTCGTGCAACCCCCCCAGATGCAAATAGGCGAGGTTGATATATCGAAGATAACGTTTGACCTCAAATCGCGCGATGACATCCCGAAGATTTTAAGGGGATTGCAGCACCTGCACATGGATCTGGCGCTACGGACAGCGCTCTTTGCCTTGCTGGAAAAGCGGATTGCGCCCAAGGTTGACAAGCGCAACGGTCGTCCGGGAATGGCGCTGTGGACGATTCTCGTATGCGGCGTGATGAGACTGGACTTGAACATCGATTACGATCGCCTGCTTGAACTGGTCAATCATCACGATACCTTGCGCGAGATGCTCGGGCATGGCGACTTCGACAAATCTCCCTACCATTTCCAAACACTCAAGGACAACGTCAGCCTGCTCACGCCGAAACTCCTGGATGAAATCAATCAACTGATCGTCAGCGCCGGCCATGAATTGGTAAAAAAAAAGGACGGCGAAGCCCTGCGTGGGCGGTGCGACTCCTTTGTGGTTGAAACGGATGTGCACTTCCCGACCGATATCAACCTGCTGTACGACGCGATGCGCAAAGTCATCACGCTCACCGCGCAGTGGTGTGATTCGCATGATGTGAGCGATTGGCGGCAACACAAATACAATGTTCGCCACGTCAAACGGCTCATGCGCACGGCGCAAAACAGCAAGCGCAGCAAAGCCCAATCCGAAGAGCAGCAAAAGAAGAACGCAGCGCGCATTATGGTCGCGCATCAAGAATACTTGGACGTCGCCCAGCACTATTTGGACAAGGCCAAGGCAACGTTGGCCATGTTCGTGCAGCGCGGTTATGCGAACCAATTCGATGTCGTAGCGAAGCTCGGGATCGAGGGCTTCATGGATCACGCGAAACGCCAGATCGACCAGACGAAGCGCCGCGTGATTGGCGGCGAGACGATTGCGCATGACGAGAAGGTGTTCTCGATCTTTGAGCCGCATACGGAATGGATCAGCAAGGGAAAGGCAGGCGTGCCGGTCGAACTAGGCGTCAAAGTCTGTATCCTCGAAGACCAGCACCAGTTCATCCTGCATCACCGGGTGATGGAGAAAAAGACCGACGACCAGGTGACGGTATCGATGGTGGATGAAGCAAAAAAACGCTTTCCGAACTTAAACGCCTGCAGCTTCGACAAGGGCTTTCACTCACCAGAAAATCAGGCAACATTGAAGGCGCAATTGGAGCTGGTGGCATTGCCGCGAAAGGGCAAGCTGTCACAACAAGCGGAGGCAGTGGAGCAATCTGAAGAATTCATCAAGGCAAGGCGCGCGCACTCGGCGGTTGAGTCGGCAATCAACGCCCTTGAAGTACACGGACTGGACATGTGCCGGGATCACGGCATCGACGGGTTCAAACGTTATGTTGCGCTGGCGGTGGTGACAAGAAATATTCACCGCATTGGGGCCATTCTGTGGAAACGGGAACAGGAACGCGAGCAAAGAAAAGCGCGTTATGAGGATCGCGCCCCGCCGCAAAAACGCGCGGCGTAAAAAACCGCGCTACTCCCCAATCTGAACAGACTGATTTTGCAAATCAGGGGAGGCGCTCGACTTGCATTCACCAAAATGTGCACGTTCGCTTCGATGAATTGAAAAATCCGCCGGTTCGGAAATGGAATTGAGAAATTTCCGGCCCTCGCCAAAAGAATTTGCGGATGAGATGCCGAAAAATAGGGGTTTCCGTTCAGGCACTAGCTTGTCGGGGAATGTGGCCTTGCAGCCTTGCTCGTAGCCGTCGCAACCCCAAAACCTCCCATTCGCGCCCTTGATTGAGCGTAATTTGCCTTGCTTGCAGCTCGGGCATTTGTGCACCGGCTTCGGGGCGGTGTCTGGCTTACCGAGCTTATCGTCGAACTTTGCTTCGCACTTCGACTCGGCGTTCCAGTTCGAGCAGTACCAGAAGATGCCCTTCGATCCTTCCTTGCGTCGAAGCTGGCCGGTTTTGCACATC
>JANMSG010000193.1:0-3217 GCA_031389065.1 Acidobacteriota bacterium
GCGGAGGCGTCATCAACAAACTGAGAGCCGCATATCGTGACGCATCAACACCTTCGTCAACCCCTGGGCGTCTGTGGGCTTTGTAATAAACCGCGAGTTTCGCTTTGATATGAGGGTCAACTTTTTCAGCGAGATCTTTCCTCAACAATACACGGGCAGGCGTCAACTGTTGCCTGCCCGGCTCATAATCGAAGCCCGCGACATTAACCGCAGCCATCACAACAAACATTCTGACATCAGATTCGATGCGGACATTGACATCGCCGGGAACGATAAAGTCGCCCTCTGTCGGCCTCTGCGTTTGAACAGGCTGAGAGGTATTTTCCTGCGGCTTGTTCTCCTGCCTGATTTGCGGCGATTGTGCCTGAATTGAAGGTATAGGAAAAGCGGATAGTAAGATTGCGACAATAAATTTCTTCATATTTGTAAACCCAAACACCTTGCGAAACATAATTTCATCTGACGTTTTTTAGTTAAAGCTTTTTTGCCCCATCGGAGCAACCTGTATATAGAATGCCAATTAAATTCGAATTTGCAACTCTGTTTAAGAGACCAGCAAGCATTTCTTCCACCTCAATTCTCTAATATTTTGCATCAGCGGGGTCGCGCTGAACCCTCTGGCATTGATAACAAGCTCTCTTCGCAGCCTCCACTGTATGCACTTGTCAGGGGCACTTTAGGGGAAGTACCAGTAGATTTCTTTTCTATCCAGGCAACGTACAAAGCTGATTTCATCACTTTCAATTATTAGCCCAATTCTGTATTCCCCTACTCTTATTCGATAGTAGTTTCTGCCGCCTGTAAGCTTTTTGATGTTTGTGATCTCTTGTTGGCTTTGAGCGTTTTCAACTTGTTCAATGACCTCTTTGATGCGGCTCAATATATCTTTAGTCTTTATGCTACGAAGGTCTTTAGCAAAGCTGGCTTTGAACAAGGTTTTCATGCGCTACCTTCTAAAAGGTTGAACACTTCTTCTCGTTTGATTAGCTCTGAGCTTTCACCTTCCTCAATTGCGTGAGCGAGACCCATTTCCTCAAGAGCCTGAGCAATGGCTTCGTGAAGTAAGTCCTGCCGTTCTTCCAGTACCTCGACCAGAGCCGCTTTGATTAAGGCTTTGAGTTGATCTTGGTTTATTGATGCTTCCATATCACTTTATTCCCTTCATTTTTCAGCGTACCATTTTGCATTACGCATACAGCGGGTTTAGCACAAGCATCTAACGCGGAGTTCTATGGATGAAAGTCAGACTCTTCGCTGGTCAGCGAATGCTCTAAATGCTTCCGCTCCCACCCCTTCGGATTCGAGCAACTTTCCCTCGATAATTCCGTGGGGCCCATTTCCTCATATTTTTCCTCGTAGAGATGAAACGAGAGATAACACATCTCTTCACATTCTATATCCATCACTGCCCTGGTTGGATCGGCATTAACTGCATCATAATATTCTTGACCTACAGCTACTATGAACCCACGAGCATACAAAAAACCATCATCGGAGCCATCAGTCGCCTGTTGAACTTCAAACCTATCTATGTCATAAAGCTTGCGCTCAAGAATTCTATCAAATATAAGCAACTCCTCAGCGGACAGATGATCAAGTTGTGTTTTGATCTTGGGGATAACGTCATAAAGTACCTCGCTCAACTCCTCTACCAGTTCCTCGGCTTTTTCATAGGAAAGATTCCCTATAGCAAGTTTCTTTCGTTGCTTTTCATAGCTGCCAGCTGAATGCCACGCTGTTTCTATCAGCGCCCAGAATTGTTTTTCATCCATTTTTTCTAACTCCCCTTCAATCCTAGTCTTCTTAACAACCATTAAGAGGTGCGCTGAGACCTGTAACGATCCGCCTGCGACTACAGATGCAGTCAGAGATCGCTTCTTAATCCGAGAGACTGAGGAGTCACAAGAACTTTACAATTTTTCAGAGACCGATTTCGCCTGCATAAACAGCAGCAGGTAATCTCGTCCCCCGGCTTTCGAATCTGTGCCGGACATATTGAATCCGCCGAACGGGTGCACATCCACGTATGCGCCTGTGCATTTGCGATTCAAATATAGATTACCTACGTGGAAATCGTGGCGCGCTTGTTCAAGCCGGCTGCGATTATTTGAATAGACCGCTCCGGTCAAACCGAACTGTGTGTTGTTGGCAATGGCCAATGCTGCATCGAAATCTTTCGCCCGAAAAGTCGCCAGCACGGGTCCGAAAATCTCTTCCTGTGAAATGCGCGCCATTGGATCAACTTCGCCTATAACCGTTGGTTGAATGAACCAGCCACCTTCTAAACTTGAAACGTGGTCGCCACCGGTTAAAAGTTTGCCTTCGCCTCTACCAATCTCTACATACTCCATAATAGATTTGTATGCGCTTTTGCTGGCGACTGGTCCCATCCAATTTTCCTGCTGCTTTACGGGTCCGACTTTTATTTTTTTGGCACCCTCGGCAACCCGACTCACAACCTCTTCATAAACCTTATCCACGACCACTAGACGCGAGCAAGCGGAACACTTCTGCCCTGAAAACCCGAAAGCTGCTGACACTGCCCCTTCGACAACCGCATTCAAATCGGCGGTTTCATCAACGATAATGGTATCTTTGCCGCCCATCTCTGCGACGACGCGCTTGATCCACAATTGTCCCTCGGCGGTCTTTGCCGCAAGCTCATTGATGTGCAAGCCTACCTCTTTCGAGCCTGTAAAGGCGATGAATCGGGTGCGGGCATTGCCTACCAGATAATCGCCTATGCGCGAGCCGCTGCCGGGAACGAAATTGACAACACCGGGTGGCAATCCCGCCTCTTCCAATATCTCTACGAATTTGGCGGCAATGATAGGACTGTCACTGGAAGGTTTCAAAATCACCGTATTGCCTGTCACAACAGAGGCGAGAGTCATGCCAGCCATAATCGCCAGCGGGAAATTCCAGGGCGGAATGACTATACCAACGCCCAGCGGTATGTAATAGAGATTATTCTGTTCACCGGGCATCGGTGTAAGCGGTTGATCTTGCCCGTAACGAATCATCTCGCGCGCATAGAAATCCGCAAAGTCTATGGCTTCGGCAACATCCGCGTCGGCTTCCACCCAGGATTTACCGACTTCAAGAATCATCCAGGCGGTCAGCTCTGCTTTGCGGCGACGCATGATTGCAGCGACCTTGAGCAAGAGACGAGCGCGAACTTCCGGCGCAACGCGCTTCCATTCATTGAAAGCTTTAG
>JANMSG010000202.1:0-6853 GCA_031389065.1 Acidobacteriota bacterium
TCGCTCTGGCTTTGATGAAATCGGCGGCGGTTGTCACTGACAACCGCCCGTCGGCACCGGATCAATCTGTGGCCGTAGCCAGAGGTGAAACCTCTGGAATCGGTTAGTTGTACTCCCCGCGTTGAAGGAGCGCCACAAGCTTTGTGCCGCATCTTCAACGCGGGGAGTACAACTAACCGATTCCAGAGGTTTCACCTCTGGCTACTGCCGCAGATTGATCCGGTGCCGACGGGCGGTGTGTCACTGACAACCGCCGCCGATTTCATCAAAGCCAGAGCGAGCGCTCTGGGCGTTGGCTCTGACCTTGTTGATTTGAAAGCCCTGCGCGAAGGACAAGCAAACGTGCTTACAGAACGCGCCCGCCAGTTCATAGAAATTGTCAGGGAAACGCGCAAGACTTTGTAATTCGCTGAAACGCATAACAACTTTTCACGCTGTGGTTAACCGGATCAGCAACCGGTAATGGTGAAACCCTACAAAACTCGCATTTGCACGCTGTGGTTCAGCGCCTTGTTATGGCGCGTGGATGGTCAAGCATACACCTTGCCCAAATCATACTTTCGCTGGATACGATGCCTTCTGTAAACCAGCCTACGGAAGTCAATCTCTATCTCTGCGCCTGTCGCAAATAGAAATCCCATCCGCAAATACTCTTCATTAGCTGGTGTTAGTTCGTAAATGAAGAGGTCGCCTATGCTCCTAACTGACGTCTGCTCCTCTACATATAGATTCATACTAGCACGTTTTAATCCGTGCAATTCGAATACGTGATTAAAAAGCTGTTCATAGTTGAGTATCTCTATTCGTGCCAAACTCCTTTGATGATTAATCCTAAAAGGCGAAGTCCCATCAGGTATATAATCGAGCCCATCGCCAACACTGAACGACAAAAGCCGACCATCATGGAGACCAGTTTCGGCAAAGCCATTGCGAAAGAAATTCCAGGCTGGTTTGCTTAATCTCTTCTTTACGTCTTCCAATTCACGATGGTAGTCGTCTGCAACGCGCCAAAAACGTTTTTCCGCTTGCTTTCTTTGCTTGTCGGTTTGATCTATCCAGTCATTAGCCGCAGCAACAAGTTCGTATGTGAAATACTTCATTAAGTTCTCTGTAATTATAGCTTCATAGCTCGCTCGCTCTTCAGCCTCTCAATTCATGACTATGCCTTCGTATCCGCACTAGAATTGCTTGAATGGTTACACTTTTTTGTCTGCGTCACCATTATTTGAATGCTGCTCAGCGAGGGCATTGGCAAGGTTTTCCATTTCTTCTGCTTCTTGCGCTTTCTGGGCGCGCACCAGATGTTCACGCATGGCTTGGCGCGCCGCTTCCGGATTGCGGTCGCGAATCGCCCGATAGATGTGTCTGTGCATCTCCGCAGACTCTTTCAAGTCGTGAGCCCGCCTGACCGTCTTGCGTCGCTGGTCGAAGAGAATCGTTGCTACCATATTCATCAGCGCCGTTAAGATTCGATTGCCCGAAGCTGCGGCAATCATTTGATGGAAATTCATGTCATGGACAAGGAACTGCTCTGGTTCGTCAAGCGAAGCAAACATCCCGGCTAATTCTTCTGCCATGGACGCCATCTGATCCCCTACGGAGCGCTCTGCGGCAAGTCCCGCAATCGCCATCTCAAGGGAGCGGCGCGCTTCAAACATTTCCGCCGTCGTGAAACCGTGCAACGCGGCCATCATACGCAAGGGACTGCTGTCTAAAGAAGGCGGGCCATCGGCATCCACAACGAAGGTCCCAGCGCCCTGCTTTGCCTGAAGCACGCCTACGGCAGCCAGAGAGCGTATGCCAGCGCGCAAGGTCGGACGGCTGACGCCCAGCAACTTTGCCAAGTCGCGCTCCGGCGGCAGGCGGTCACCGAGACGTAATTCGCGGCGCTGAATCATTTTGCGACGTTGTAAAACCACCTCTTCCGAAGTTGTTCCGCTTCGATCCGGGTCAATTGTTCTGTATATACTCTCATTTGAATCGGTCATACCATTTTTGCACCTTAGAATAGATTTTGGCCCACTGGTCTAACTTGCAGAAATGCTTAATATTTTATTTGTGGGTACAGTCTCAGCGAAGCGCTTCATTTTAGACAATTCAAAGGTTAATGTCGAACCTTATTTTCTTGTTATTTACATAATTGGTATCACCAGTTTATGGGGGTTCGATTTGTAAGGGTTTCCCTTTGCTTACACAGGTAGGTTTCGACTATGGGGTTCGCAAGGCTGCGAAAGATTATTTGCCTTTCATTTTTTTCTGCCAGGCAGGGTAGTCTTCGTCAAGAAGTTTAGCGGGCGTGTTGACATACCATTGATAGTTGTTTCTGCGCTCGTCTTCGATCTGGGCAACATCGTATTTAATAATGCCGTCGCGCCCAACAAATATCGGGCGATTCGTGCCAATGTCATAAAATCGTGCCCACAGCGCTTTGGCATTGGCATCTTTAACCACCACCCGATCATAGCCTTTCATTTTTGAGGCATCAGCTTTTTCAATCCACTTGATGCCAGAAAGCTTGGCGGTCTTAAACCACCGAACCGCCGATTCGATAGCGTTAATCAACTGGGGGGATGGCTGTTGAATCTCCATCAGGAAACGCACAATGCCGACGCTTTCAAACCCGCTGAGTGAAACCAATTCATACGTTCTTGCCGCAACCGGCGCAAGCGTCACTTCATCGTGTTGAGCGCACCAGACCGTGCGCTTGCCTTGCACCACAACCTGAGTTTTTAAAATACATTCAATGCCCTTCGCTACAGCCTTTTCAGCTTTGCTGCGGCGCTCTGCATCTACGAAACGGTAGTCGGATTTTTTGGCGGCGATGTCGCGCAAGACTTTCATTACACCGATCATGGCATTGTCATTGAAGGTGATGTGTTTGTAGTAACCTGTGAGGTCGGGGTAATACTGCGGCCAGCCACCGTTTCCGTACTGCGCTTTAAGAAGGTAATCCAAGCCTTTGAGAAAAGCTTCCAGGTGACGCTCCAGTGACCTGGCGCGATAGACTTTAGCCAGATAATTGATCTGCGTAAAAGTTGCGCCGTTATCAATCGTCGAATCGGTTTTCTGCTTTTCGCCAAGCAGCGCGGCTTTTTGCGCCTCAGTCAAGACGATTGCCATGTCTGTATTCTTGAACCAACCGCCGGTGTCGCGCTGATACAAAAGCAGATTATCAGCGATGCGAACCGCCTCATCGCTCGTGTACCACTGAGGCTTTTGCTTGAGACACTCATCCCATTTCATAGGGATGGCAACAGAACTCGCTGCCGGTCGCACCATGAAACCAGCGACAGCCAGCCAGCCAAACACCACGCCCATCATCAAAACGACTGCACGATTCATCAATCCCCCTTGAAATCAAAAGGCGTAACTAGGTTCACTTCACTTTGCTTTGGCTTCGGCAGGACGATTCTTTTTCAGATACGCATTCAATCCAGCGAATAATGACGCGGCGATGCGTTCGCGGAATTGGCTGGTTTGCAGTAACGCTTCATCGCGTGGGTTGGATAAGAAAGAGACTTCGGCAAGCACGCTCGGCATAGCCGCGCCCAACAACACGACGAAGCCTGCGTGTTTGACGCCGCGATTTGATGCCGTGCGCGGTGATGCAGCACCGATGCCACGCACCAAGCCCGATTGAATGTAGCGGGCAAGCTCGCGGGATTCGGCTACGCGATTGCCTATGGTGACGCTTGCGGTTATCGGTTGAACAGTTTCAACAGGTGTCTCTGCTACAGGTTTTGTGTTGTCGCGTTCAGCCGTCTGTGGATCTTCGGATTTTGCGCGGTCAGGACTGACGAAATAGGTCTCAACGCCTGAAGCCGTTTTCGATGGACTGGAGTTGGCGTGAACCGAGATGAATAAATCGGCATGTCGCGCATTGGCTATCGCTGTGCGTTGTTCGAGAGCCACGAAATAATCACCGTCGCGTGTCATCACAACTTCGATTTCCGGGTAATTGCGTTTGAGGTAGCCGCGCAAACGTCTGGCTACATCGAGCGCCAAATCTTTTTCGCGCAGGCCATTGCCGCTGATCGTTCCGGTGTCGTGCCCGCCATGTCCGGCGTCAATCACTACGCATTTAATAGAAGTGCCGCTTGCAACTTTCGCGTCAACCGTACCGGCGATTGCGCCAGCTTGCGCGGCCGCAGGATTAGGCGCGCGCGCCTCGTTCGGATTGTGCGGAATAATCGGTTCGCTGATATCCGGCAATCCCATGATCGGTTGTTGCCTGTTTGATGAAGCGGGCTTGTTGGCTTTGGCAATGGCTTCGCTGCCTTCCAGTTTCGGTCGCGTAGGAGCGGCCGTCTTTGCCACTGTGTCAACACCTTGAGCAGATGATCGATTGGTCGCTTCGACTTCTGACTCTGATGATTTTGGCGTGGTCTCAACTGCTTCGCGGGCTTTCGCTACAGAAGTTGCGGCGTGAATGTCAACGACGATGCGGTCGGGATTCGATAATTTGAATGCCGAATAATCCGAAAGTTCGCCGATTTCGATTTCGATTTGCACGCCTGATTTTGTTGCGGAAAGCGCCTGGTGATTTGATAAAGCGGGAGCGCCGCCTTCTTGAACGGTAATGCGTTTGAGCAAGTGCGTATCGCCGATGATGAAGCGTCTGCCGAAGAGCGATGACGAGATCGCCGAGTCATTGAGTTTGATGGCGATGCGGTTGTTGCCAATCTTTGTCGGCGTAAAGGTCGTATCTTTCGAGAGGTCTATGACCACGCGAGCGTAATCGGGCCCGCTGAAATTTCGCACATTCGTCAACTGCGAAACATGCAAAGCAGCAGAACCCGCCTCGCCACTCAAATTTCTTGCAGCGACCACATCAACGCCAGCGTTGCCGAGTTGCGATTCAAAGCGCGCGACAACGGCGCGGGCTTCACGCGCCATCACGGATGCAGGGAAGTGGGCGACCAACTCTTTGTAAGCGATGACCGCGCCATCCAGGTCTTGCAAATTCTCTTCGTAAATCTCGGCGATGCTGATGAGCGCGTCACCTACAAAAGCGCTGTGCGGATGTTGGGAAATAATTTGCCTGAAGGTTTCGATGGCTTGTTGATAAAGCGCGGAATCGCCTGTCACATCGGCCATCTCGCGTTGCAGTTCAGCGCGTTTGGCGAGCGATTCTGCCGAAAAATAGTTGTCCGTATTTAATCTGACGACCTGATTGTAGGCGTCGAGCAAGCGTAGATAATCGCCTGTGCTGCGTTCTTCCAGGGGTCTGCCGTGAAGCGAATGGTTCATCTGGCTGGCGTGTTGGAATAATTCTTCGGCAAGCGAGCGTGGCTTGTTTGAGGCAGCGTTTGCCGAGTACGCGGCGTTCAGAGTTTGTCGCGCAGGCAGGCACAAGACGAGCGCAAGAACGATGACGTGAAAGACTAAATTGTCACGCAGTGGCTTACGCATATCGAAAACTCTAGGGGGGACAACTCAGATTTTTTTCTGCTCAGGTGAAACTGTAGGGGTGGCTCGTGTGCAGTATATATGAAACGGCGGTTCGCATCTAGTGGACATCGCAAGACGGGAAAAGTAAGGAGCCGCCGAACAGAGAGATGACCATTAGATGCGAACCGCCGCTGGCAAAATTCGCGTCTTTAATAATTGTTTGAAAGGCGACCTTTGGACTCCAGAGCTTCGGGCGCGGCAGTCTTTGGAACCACAACACCTACCAGCGTTGGTTTTGTCGTATGTTTGTTGCGCGTGTATTTTGCTGAAATGCTCTTCACATAATTTTGCGTCTCGCGGTATTTAGGGATTTGATAGCCCGAACGGATCACCGCGTTTTCGCCCGCATTGTAACCGGCAAGAGCAAGGTGAACATCGCCTTTGAACATATCGAGCAAGAAACGCAAATACTTGGTTCCGGCATCAATGTTTTGCGCCGGGTCAAAAATGTTTGTGACTCCCAAGCGTTGTGCCGTTGCTGGCATCAGTTGCATTAGCCCGCTTGCGCCTTTGTAAGAGACGGCGCGCGGCTGAAAGCCAGACTCTTGCCGCATCACCGCGAAAACCAAATTCGGATCAACACCGTGACGCGCTGCCGATTGTCGCACCAACGAATCATACGTAGGATTGCCCGTCGTCGCGATTTCAGTTCCGAATACCTGCACAGTAGGCTGTGTACCGGGAATATAAATCGGGTTCGGCGCGGTGTTCGCGGCGTTATGATTTAACGCCGTGACCGGCGCATTCTTCAACGTCGAGCTGACTTTTGATGGCGCGGTCGAACCTGTCGTTTTCGTCGCCTCAGGCGCTGCCGGTTTGGCAACCAAAGCTGTTTCATGAATTACCAGAGTGGGTGTGCGCGGTTGCGCTGTATTGGTTGGTGATTCGACGCTCATCGCCATATTCATTTCCTGCGCCTGAACATCTGTATGGATAAATCCAATCAAGGCGATTGCCATCAGAACGATAGATATTCTCATCATTTCTCCGACTCGTGGGGCTCAGTTATCCGCTCAACAAATATCTCTTGCTCAGAAGAAATATATGCAAACAAAGCTAATCACTTAGGATGTTGTGGAGTCGAAAACTTTGGAGGGAGGCGTTTTTCAACTTCACTTCGGCAACCAGTCATTCTTTTAAGTAAAAAGTGAAAAGGTAAAAAGTGTTACGCTCGTGGTTACTACTTTTGCCTGATTACTATTGCCTTCAAAAGACCTTGGCTTTGCGACCCGGAATCACTTCCGGTGTGCTTTTATCGGTGACGCTTCAAAACATCATTGTTACCACGAAGCCAGTCTAATATGGGTTCCAGGCTTTGTCAATAATTAGCTTTGGTGGTGAGTAAGCGGTCAGGTACGCGGGGGAAGTCAGAACCGGGAGCGGTAGCGACCGGGTGCGGCGC
>JANMSG010000224.1:0-3532 GCA_031389065.1 Acidobacteriota bacterium
GTAAAGCGTCACGCCAAGACTCCAAACGTCGCAGCGCCTGTCGACAGGCAAGCCGCGCGCTTGTTCCGGCGACATATAATTCACCGTTCCGATAATCATTCCGGCGGACGTCTCATTCGCCATTATTGGCGTGTCCAGTTGCGAGGTGACCGATGTTGGTGCTTTTTTCGGCTCGGTCAGTTTTGCCAGACCGAAATCCAGAACCTTCACGTAGCCATCAGGACGCTGCATAATATTTTCGGGTTTGATGTCACGATGGATGATGCCTGCCGAATGAGCGATATGGAGTGCATTGGCGACCTGTAGAGCAATTTCAACGGCTTCTGCAAGCGGCATACGCCCGCGAGCAATTCGCCTGCGTAACATTTCACCTTCGATATACTCGGTAGCGATGTAGTGTATGCCTTCGGCTTCGCCGATGTCGTGGATGGTGATGATATTGGGATGGTTGAGCGCCGACGCCGCACGCGCCTCGCGTTCGAAGCGCTGCAGGCGGTCTGCATGCGAAGTGAATTCTTGGGGCAATAGTTTGAGCGCCACATGCCTGCCAAGTTGTGCGTCTTGCGCCAGATAAACTTCTCCCATGCCGCCGGCACCAAGCAAAGAGAGGATTTCAAAACGCCCCAGTCGCTTTCCGATAAATGACTTTGTCTCTTCGCCCGCCAGCGCTTCGGCGGCAACCACAAAAGCCGGGGTGTTTAAAAAATTACTGGCATATTCATTTCCAGCCAGCAATTTCGTGACTTCACGCAGTAACTCTTCATCACCATCAGAGGCTTGCATGAGATAATCGCTTCGCCGCTCTGGTTCAATCTCCTGCGCCGCATGGTAAAGTTCGCTGATTTGTTGATAGCGTTCAGGCGTCATGAAATAGTTTTCAGTTTTGAGTTTTCAGTTTTGAGATCAGAGAGTACAGCATTTTGCCAATCTCAATAATTTGCCCTTGGAGTTGCTGGCTTTGTTCGGCAGACAGAAATCCCAGCTTTCCAGCGATGATTCTCTGTGAGTCCAATTCTGCCAGAGAACCATTCGCAATATATAAAAACTGAAGAAATTCCCCCCGGTGTTGTCTTGCCTGGCCTTCCGCTATGTTTGATGGAATTGAAACTGCTGCGCGCTTCATTTGATCCGCCAATCCATAACGCTCGGTTTGCGGAAAATCAACACAGACATTGTAAACAGTAATGCACAGATCTATAGCTTTTTGCCAGACGATCAAATCCTTGTATGATTGTGATTTCATTTCTTTCTAAAAACTGAAAACTGAAAACTCAAAACTACTGATTGAGTTCACAATACAACCAGGCGCGCGCCATGCTCCAATCGCGCTCAACCGTCGCGTGTGAAATGTCCAACGCTTCGGCGGTCTCTTCAATGGTCAAGCCGCCAAAAAATCGCAGTTCAACGATGCGGCCGTGTTGAGGGTTGATGGCAGTCAATCGTTGCAAGGCTTCATCGAGCGCCAACAAATCAATTTCGGATTGCTTGCCCGCCTGGTCTGCATAAGTGAGCGATACCTGTTGCTGATCGCCGCCGCGTTTTATCGCGCCGCGTTGCCGGACGTGATCAATCAGAAGATCATGAATCAATTTCGCGGCTAAGCCAAAAAATTGTGCGCGATTTTTGAAACTGAGTTTCTCTTTGCCGGCGAGTCGCAGATAGGCTTCATGGACCAGAGCGGTTGGTTGAATGGTTATCGAGTGTGCCTGTCGGCGCAGATAGCTTTTCGCCAGTTGGCGTAGCTCGTTATAAACCAATGGCACAAGTTCATCGAGCGCACACGGGTCGCCATCGCTCCATTTCGCCAGGAGTTGAGTGATTTCCCCAGTCTCCACTTCCTTCCCCCATAGATCGCTTGAATTTATGCTGCATCAAAGACACTTGCTGATAAGATGGCGAGAGTCTAGCAGAAGGCTCTTTTATGCGCAATTTCGGTTACAGAGAGTCTGTTTCAAGGTGACGGAGTACGACAGCTGTGGGCTAAATTTTTTGCGAGTATGGAAATGGAAGAAAACCAGTAGGGGCAGGGCTTGTCCCTGCCCGAATTTGCCGCAGGCAAATGATCGTCATCACACAACGCGCGATTTAGGCAAGGCTTATCCCTGCCTCTTACTTAATCGCCGCTTTCGGGAGTGATGCTCAACTCCTCTTTCGCCGGTTTCAGCTTACGCCGCCGCCCAAAGAGATGGGCTAGCGGACGAGTCCAATTGCTACTTCGCGTTGCAAAGGCGCGACCCCAAGCGGTTTGAGCGACATTGTCAAGCAAGGAATAAACCACGGGTGTAACCAACAACGTCAGCAACAGCGAAAGCGTCTGTCCGCCAATGACGACGACGGCGATGGCGCGGCGTTCGTCTGATCCGCGAGCCAACTGCAATACTTCGATGCAGGAATGTCTTGAAGGATTGCAGTCCCACACTTATTTGATCTGCTCGTGTTCTCTATTTACAAGCTTTTGCGTTATGGCACGATGATTGTACTGATATTAATTTGTGTAGTTAAGACAAACGTAATTTTTAGATTTCCAGGAGGTTCTAATTATGATCAACGAATACGAAAAACCGGAATCAAATACATCCGGCACCGATTTCACATCGAGCAATTCACCAACCAACGACGAAGTAATTTCGACGCTTAACGGTTTGATCGAAACCTGTAAGGACGGGCAGAACGGTTTTAAAGAGGCGGCCGAAGGAGTAGAACGCTCCGATTTGAAATCGCTTTTCTATGAGTTTTCACAGCAGCGTTCACAGTTTGCCGGTAATCTGCAAACTCTGGTACAGACGCTCGGCGGCGATCCGGAAACATCCGGAAGCGTGGCTGCCGCTATTCATCGCGGTTGGATAAACATCAAATCCGTCGTCACCGGCAAGGACGAAGGCGCGATCCTGAATGAATGTGAACGCGGTGAAGATTCCGCCAAGGGCATGTACAAAAGTGCTTTAGAGCTGGCTCTGCCGGCACATATTCTGGAAACCGTGCAGACACAATACACGTCTGTGCAGGCGGCTCACGACAAGATCAAGGCCCTGCGGGATGCGGCTAACAACGACAAATCAAGCTCTGCAACCACGGCTGTTTACTAATCACCTTATTCCTTTTGTGCCTTAACGCACAAATATCTGATGGTTAGGGCGCATTTTTATTTGGATCGCTAAGGCCTCTTGCTCTAAGCCAATCGTCTCGCATTCTTCACCGATGACAAAATTATCGATTCGAGGAGTTTAATCATGAAAGCAAAGGCACAAAAACAGGCAAATATCACCCCCTTTAGGATTGAAATTCCGCAGAAAACGCTGGATGATTTGCACGAGCGGCTGGCAAATACACGCTGGCCGGATGAAGTTGAAGGTGCTAATTGGGATTACGGCACGAATCTCGATTACTTGAAAGAGTTGACGCATTACTGGCTGGCGCAATTCGATTGGCGAGCGCAAGAAGATTCGATCAATAGGTTGGCGCATTTCCGCACCAACATCGACGGCTTCGGTCTGCACTTCATTCACGAGCGCAGCAAGGTCGCCAATGCGCT
>JANMSG010000245.1:0-9077 GCA_031389065.1 Acidobacteriota bacterium
CGAATGAAATCTTTGCGGGTAATTTCGCTGTGGGCGATTTGATAATCAAGTTCGACCTCTTCGTGACGGCATAAATCGAGAAAGGCTTTCACGTCGGGACCGTATTGGACCTCTTGATTTTCTTGCGCTCGTAAGAACACGCAAGTGAACATCACGAAACCAATCAATAGAAAAGATTGAAAAGAAATCTTGACCTTCATAAGAATTCTTTCTGGCTCAAAAAATCCTTTCATCCATTTTCATAAGCTGCATCAAGCAACTCAATCGGATGAACAACCGCAACGCTAAGCCCGGAGATTTTTGCGCCAGCGCCTATTTGCATTATACAACCGGGATTGGCAGTCGCAACCATATCGGCGCCTGTCTGCTTGATGTTTTCAAGCTTGCCGGACAAAATCTCTGCACTCAATTCCGGGTGTTGAAGATTATAAATTCCCGCGCCTCCACAACAGTTTTCTGCGCCGACAAGCGGTCTGAACTTGAGTCCCGGCACTGCTTTCAATAAATCAACAGGCGCTTTGACGATTCGCTGCGCGTGCATCAAATGGCAAGGCGCATCATACGTTACCAGAAGATTCACCTGCCCTTTTGGCTTTTCGATTCCCTGCTCGGCTAAAAATTCAGCAACATCTTTGACCTTCGCAGAAAATTCTTTCGCTTTCGCGGCGAACTCTTTATCGTCTTCGAGCCACTCTTTGTACTCTTTCATAGCCGCGCCGCAGCCTGCGGAATTGACGATGATTTGTTCGCAGTCGTCAGTAAGAAATGCGTTGATATTTTTTCTCGCCAACTGCTTCGCGGTCTCTATGTGTCCCGCATGAGCGTGTAAAGCTCCGCAACACATCTGCTCTTTTACAGCGGCGATTTGACAATCATTACGCAGTAAGACGCGCTCGGTGGCGCGATTGGCCTCCGTAAAAAGCCCTTCCATTACACAGCCGCGCAAAACCCCCACGCGAGTTAAAACTTGCGAGGATTCGTCTGCTGACAAGGATGATTTGTTTGGCGAGGATGGCTTGCTTGAAGAAAAGGATGACGATGAGGATTCCCCTGCAAACAGTCTCAATGAATCAGCCGAGATATCAGGTTGAAGGTTGCGCTTTTTGGCGAACGGCGAACGACTTGAAAGTAAAAGGGCAAGCGCGAACTGCAATCTGCCACTGAACAATTCAGATGCAAAAGCGAGTTCGGCAAGTCCACTGTCTCTAAACCATTTTGATAGCTTCATCAAAAAGGCGAGCAATCGCGGGCGAGTGAAGATTTGGTTCAAAACGAATCGCACTAGCAAAGACATGGGGTTGTGTTGTGCAACTTGCGATTCGACGATTTCGGCTCTTGCGGTTTCAAGGAGTTGCCCGTAAGGAACGCCAGACGGGCAAGCCGTTTCGCAAGCTCTACAACCTAAGCAAAGGTCTATGTGATTCGTGAAAGTTTCGCCAAGCTCAATTTTGCCTTCGACAAAGCTGCGCATCAGATAGACGCGACCTCGCGGCGAATCGTTTTCATTGCCGAGCGCGCGATAGGTAGGGCAAGACGGCAAACACAATCCGCAATGCACACAAGTCAAAAGCTTCTCGCTGTTGTCTGCTAAAAGCGCGTGCAGATTCGTCCGCTTTTCTATTTTTTCAGTTGCCATCGCCATATCAATTAAATTCCTGCAACGAACCGTCCCGCATTCAAAAGCGATTGCGGGTCGAAATTGCGTTTTAAACCTTTCATTAATACGCCTAGATTGCCAACCTCGCCCCAGGCGTCCGCTTCTTCCCTTACGGGAGATGGAGCGCGTTCGACGAATAAAGTCCCGCCGACCGAAGCCGCCTCCACTCGCATCGCTTTTATCAATTCGACAGCTCGCGAGCCTTCCGCTTCAAATGCCAGACGAATCACGCCAACGCCTATGTCTGCCGAGGCAAAACCTACTTCGCGCATTTCCAGCAACTTCTGAAAAAAATCTGTAACAAGGGAAAGCGGAAGACTCAAACGCACAGCGATGTCAGCCAATTCGTCATCATTGACTGCCTGTTGCCAAACTGTTTCAGCATCATTATCACTGAGTGTCACCGCTCGAAAGTCTTCATCAAGCATACGCGTTACTTCATTCAATTGGTATTCAACCGCTGCCTGGCTTTCGATGAAACGAATCAACAGAGCGTCTTCGCTTGAAACCACAGATCGTCGCGATGTTAAAAATATTGAAGCAGGTTGCGCCTCAGACGCAAAGACGCGTTTCGCCAAATCAAGGAGCCTGGCAGATTTTTTTGCAGTAATCAGCATCGTCGCCTGGCGTTCAGGCAGTGGTCGAAGTTTCAAATTCACCTCAGTAATTACAGCCAGCGTGCCGTAGCTTCCGACGTAGAGTTTATTCAAATCATACCCCGCTACATTTTTGGCGACACGTCCGCCGGATTTGCTTTCCGTGCCATCAATGTGCGCCAGCCGCAAACCAATCACGTAATCTCTTGGGGTGCCGAATGCCAGGCGCAGCGCGCCGCTTGCGGCAGTTGCAGCAAGCGCGCCAAGAGTTGAATCATTTGATCCGGCAGAATCTAGCGGCAGCCATTGCCCTTCGCGCTTTGTCAGAGCCTGAAATTCATGGAGCGAGAGCCCGGCTTCGACAATCGCCACTAAATCGGGCGGGCTGTACTCAATGACGCGATTCATTCGTTCGAGGCTCAAGACAACATCTGCGCTTCGCAGCGGATTGCCGCATTCCAGCCAGGTCATAGCCCCCGCCGGGACCACTGTCGCTTGAAATTCGGCGCAAACTCTCAGGCACTGGCAAACCTCTTCTGTTGACGCAGGTTTGATGATGAATGAGGGGATGAGAGCATCAATCTTGAGCGTAGAATTTTCTATCAGGTAATCGCCGACTATTGATTCAAGCGATTTTCCAAGCGAAGTGTGGTCTTTATTCATTTCAACAATATCAACATCTACGTCATGAAATTACTTCCAGCGATTCTCGGATTATAACTCATCGGTTGTCGAATCGTTGATTGAAAGATGAATCATGGGGCGAGGTTTATCAACAGACAATGTATTGTCAGTATTATTTTCGATTAATTCAGCGAAGAAAGTTTTGAACTGACGCGAAAACTCTTCCAGGTTTAGCGACATATAAAATGAAGGCAAGCGCTCAAGTTTTTCAAGCACATTGTTGTACATTCCGCGCATGCCACGCACATTGCTGCGGTCATAATGATACAAGCCAACGGCAGCTTGAATAATCATCTGGTAAAACAATTTCGCATCGCCCGAAGAATGCAACCAGATTTCTTCCCAAGCTTCGTGCGCTTCAAAATATCGCCGCGCATTAAAATGTGTGATGCCTTCCAGGTATTGAGCCGGATAAGCAAGCTCTTGTTCTTCGTCAAAGATTTGCGACTCCAAGTCGTTGGATAGCACTGGTGGCGACGAAATATATTCAGGTGAAGCGTCTTCATCAGAAAGATAGAAGGTGAAAACGAAAGGTCCCACTTTAATCGTGTGACCATCTTTCAATTCAACCCAGGTGATGCGTTCTTGATTGACGTATGTGCCGTTACCGCTTTCATTATCAACGGCGAAAAATTTGCCGCCCGTTCGCTCTATGAAAAAATGTTCACGCGAAACTGTAGGGTGAGGCAACACGCAATGGCAGGAGAGGTGTCGCCCGAAGACAATTTTGTTTTCCTCAAGCGGCACGCTTTCCCCCTTGCGCGGACCCGTTTTGAATCGAACAAATGGCATGATAAATAATATGGCACATTTCAAAGGATTGATAAAATTTAATGCAAGTGAAAAAGGATGTGCGAGGCTTAGCACCAGCAAATTTTATAAATATTTAACCTGGCACTTCATAGGTCGCTGAACTTGTAGAAGTTTCCCACACGCGAACTTTATAAATTTTGGCTCGCTCGTTGTCCATTTTCGAGGCAATTCGGTGCAACAAGAAGCTTGCCAGATTTTCAGCCGAAGGATTGATTTCAATATCGAATGGTTTCAACTCATTGAGGTTTTGATGGTCTAAGGTGCCAATCAATTCTCGCGTAACAAATTTCAACTGGGTGAAATCAACAAGCATTCCTACATCATCGAGACGTTCGCCGCGCACATAAACTTCGACTTTGTAATTGTGCCCATGCAGATTTTCGCATTTGCCTTTGTAACCGCGCAAAGCGTGAGCGGCAGAAAATTCTTCCTCAATCATTACTTCGTACATTAATTCGTTACCTCAAAATTGCCTGGTTAAAAATAGCGCCGTTACATCAAGCGCCAATTTCAAGCCTAAAAGAGCGAAATTGCTTTGTCAATTTCTGCAGGAAAGTGACAATCCGATAATCATTTCCAGCATCTGACCAGCGACTCTCGGCATCTGCTCAAGGTTGTGCGTTTGCAAGTCGCTCTTGTATCATTTCAGGTTTGTTATAAGCGATTTGGAACTGAATAGTTAGGAGATCTTTCCATGAGTCATAAAATTACTTTAATTCCTGGCGACGGCATCGGTCCCGAAGTTTCCGCCGCTGCCGTTTCCGTCATACGCGCAACCGGCGTAAAGATTGAATGGGAATCTTATTCTGCCGGCGCGGAAGCCTTACGAACACAAGGCGACACGCTGCCGCCAAGCCTGCTCGATTCAATTAAACGGAACAAGGTTGCTTTCAAAGGACCGCTCACAACACCTGTAGGGGAAGGCTTCGCAAGCTCGAATGTTCGGCTGCGCAAAGAGCTGGATTTGTATGCCAACCTGCGACCCATCAAATCGTTGCCGAATGTGAAGACGCGCTACGAAGATGTTGATTTGATCGTCGTGCGTGAAAACACCGAAGACCTCTATTCAGGTCTTGAACACGAAGTCGTGCCGGGGGTTGTCGAAAGCCTCAAAATCATCACTGCCCGCGCTTCGACGCGAATTGCGAAATTCGCTTTTGAATATTCACGCCGCGAAGGTCGTAAACAGGTAATGGCGATTCATAAAGCGAACATCATGAAAATGTCTGACGGGCTTTTCTTGCGTTGCTTCCGCGATGTCGCGAAAGATTATCCAGAAATTGAAGCCAAAGATATGATTGTTGATAACGCCTGTATGCAATTGGTCATGAACCCGAATCAGTTCGATGTACTGCTGCTCGAAAATCTTTACGGCGACATCGTTTCGGATTTGGGCGCGGGACTCGTAGGCGGTCTAGGCGTTGCGCCGGGCGCAAATATTGGCGAAGACATGGCGATCTTTGAAGCTGTGCATGGCGCGGCTCCAGACATTGCCGGACGTGGTATCGCCAATCCTACGGCAATGATTCGCACCGCCGTGATGATGTTGCTTTATCTCGCAGAACGCGACGCGGCTCTGCGAATTCAAGCTGCTTTAGAAAAAGTTCTGGCTGATGGGACAGTCTTGACACGCGATTTGGGCGGCAAAGCCACGACGCTGGAATATACCGATGCCATCATTCGCGCTTTGTAATTCTTGAATAACTGAAACGCTTTGTGAGAATCGTTCCTTTGATAATTTAATTAGGACGTACGCAGGTGATGTACCGTAGGTTGTCCAAGGCGGCGGTTGATGAGGGTCAACGCAGTTTCTTGGTTCACCAGATGGTTTACAAACCAACACGGCAGCAGACTAGACAGTCTACTGTACATTTCTTGCGGAAGTCTTATTTATGAATAGTTGCTCAACAGAAGCGAGTTTCTTATGAATATAACGGCTAGTGGAAAAAGTGTCACAGAAATTGAGACGGATGTTTTAATCATTCCTTTATTCGATGGCGATGCGCCAAACAAAGGCGCTCTCGCATTGCTCAATGAAGTTAGCAACGGACTGCTTGCGTCCTTGTTTGAAAGCGGAGAAGCAAAGAGCAAACGCGATCATACGGTTTTGCTACACACGCCATCATTGCCCGCGAAGCGTTTGTTGCTCTATGGCGCAGGTGTGCCGGACGCTTCAAACTCGCTGGGCGTACAAAGACTGGCGGGCGCGATGATTCGCAGTCTCGCAACGCGTTCTTTCAACTCTGTAGCCTTTCTTTTGACTCCCCGCCTGGAAAATGAATCATCCGTAAAAGCCATCGTTGAAGGTGCGATACTTGGACTTCTGGAAGGCAACATCTATCATTCCTCGAAAGAGCCTGCACGCAAAATTGAAAATTTTACGTTGGTCAGTGAATCGCCAAACCATACGAATTTTGAGCAAGCGATCAACACGGCAAAAGTAATGGCTGAAGCGGTGAATTTTGCGCGCGCGCTGGGGTTTGAGCCGGGCAATGTGATGACTCCCACAAAGCTTGCACAGCAGGCGCAAGAGATGGCAGAGCGGCAAGGTTTGCAGTACGAAATCTTTGGCGAAGACGAGATGAAGCAGATGGGAATGGGCGCTTTGCTTGCCGTGTCGCGTGGCAGCGAAGAGCCTGCGCGCTTCATCGTCATGAAACACTCACCTGATGGTGCCGACAACACGCAGTTGGTCGCTCTGGTAGGCAAAGGAATCACTTTCGATTCGGGCGGCATTTCCATCAAACCCGCTCAGGCGATGGAAGAGATGAAATACGATATGGGCGGCGGCGCAGCGGTCATAGGCGCTATGCAAATCATCGCTCAACTCAAGCCAAAGATTCGCGTCATAGGCATTGTCGCCGCTGCGGAAAATTTGCCTTCGGGTCGCGCCTACAAACCCGGTGATGTGGTCAGAAGTTTGAGCGGCAAAACCATAGAAGTCATCAACACGGATGCCGAAGGGCGCGTTGTCTTGTCAGACGCGCTGACCTACGCGGTCAATCAAGGAGCGACGCAGATCGTTGACGCGGCGACTCTGACAGGCGCTTGCGTAGTCGCTTTGGGCGATGTTCGAGCCGCCGTGATGGGAACTGATAAAAAGCTGATTGCCGATTTGATTACCGCAGGCGACGAGTGTGGCGAACGTTTGTGGAATCTGCCTCTCGATAACGATTACGGCACGATGATCAAAAGCGACATTGCCGATGTCAAAAATTCGGGCGGTAGAGTCGCAGGCTCAATCACCGCAGCGATGTTCTTGAAAGCTTTTGCGGGCAATGTGCCTTGGGCGCATCTGGATATAGCCGGCACTGCCTGGTTTGAAGACGAAAAGCCTTACCTTGCAAAAGGCGCAACAGGATTTGGCGCAAGGTTGATGGCGCACTATGTTTTAAATAAAGCGACAGCGAAAAATGCTTGAGGTGTGGGAATAATTTTCGCGATGAAGGGTTATATTGATTGGCAGAAATTATTCAGTCTGCAAGCGGAAGCTTGCAACGGATGAAAACATAAAATATTGATAAGCGATGTAGCGCGGGCTTGACGTTTGCGCTACATTTTTCATGGGAGTTTAGAAACGATGACAAAAACAAGGATACATAAAGAGGTTGTAATCATAGGTTCGGGACCGGCGGGATTGACGGCGGCAATTTATGCGGGCCGCGCCAATTTGAAGCCTTTGGTAATTGAAGGACCGCAACCCGGCGGTCAGTTGATGATTACTACGGATGTAGAAAATTATCCAGGCTTTGCCAAAGGCATTATGGGACCCGCGTTAATGCTGGAATTTCGCGAACAAGCGGCGCGTTTCGGCACAGAGTATTTAACGACTTGGGTCAACAGCGTTGATTTGAGCAAGCGACCTTTCACGCTTTTGACCGATGATGTGGAAATCAAAGCAGACACCTTGATCATTGCCTCCGGCGCATCTGCCAAATGGTTAGGCATTCCCGGCGAAGCTCCCGTGCCGCATGGCTTGGGCGGCGCAGGGGTTTCCGCTTGCGCGACTTGCGACGGGTTTTTCTTCAAAGGCAAACCGCTAGTCGTTGTAGGCGGGGGCGACACGGCTATGGAAGAAGCGACTTTCTTGACCAAGTTCGCAACCAAAGTGACAGTCATTCATCGTCGAGATTCTTTGCGCGCTTCAAAAATCATGCAGGATAAAGCGCTCAAGAACGAGAAGATTGAATTCATCTGGGATACGGCGGTTGAAGAGATTCTCGGCGCTCCGCAAAGCGGCGTAACCGGTGTGCGAATCAAAAATTTGAAGACCGACGCAGAGAGCATCTTTCCTTGCGAGGGGGTTTTCATTGCCATCGGCCATCAGCCGAACACGGACGTTTTCAAAGGTTGGCTCGATATGGATGATGTTGGCTACATCAAAACAGAAGGGCGCACGACGGCAACCAATATACCGGGCGTTTTTGCGTGTGGCGACGCGCAGGACGCCTCCTACCGCCAAGCCGTGACAGCGGCGGGAACCGGCTGTATGTCTGCCATTGACGCAGAGCGTTTCCTTGACGCCAATCCGCTTGAAGAAGCGCAAATCGTAGAGTTGGCAACGGAAGTTGCGTGAATCTCATGAATTGGCGATGGCTTCACGATTCAAGGGCAGACATTGTCTCTGCCCTTTTCGTTTTTGCTCTGGGCCTCAAAGCATCGTCTGCAAATCGGTTTCTCCTGACAAGGTAATTTGCGCTATATTTTGAGTCAGAAATAAAGTCGTTAAAGAAGCATAAATGGGTGAAAGTATGAGTGTAAGTATGTCAAATCCTGAAGCCGTGAAACCGGCTACAGGAGCCACTTTCAGGCTGGGGCTTCAGTTTTTAGCGTTCACCGAGCTTTTACTTCTGGGCTTGTGGCTTGGTTCGATGATGTTCTTTAGTTTCGCCGTCGCGCCAGGCGCATTTGCCGTTTTGCCATCGCGCCATCTGGCAGGACTCATTGTCGGCAACACGCTTGTCAAAGTCGAGGTGATCGGTCTTGCCATAGGCATTTCGCTCTTGCTGATACAAATCATCAAAACCCGAACGCGAGCCGCAAGCGGCAAATTGAATTTTCTTTTTCTTGCAGTCATGCTAGCGACGACTGCCGCCTTATACTTTTGGATTTCACCCTCGATGAATTCATTACGTTTAGCGATGGGCAACGAAATTGACAATGTACCCGTGACAGACGCGCTGAGAATTCAATTCAACGACCTCCATCAATACTCTGTGTCTTTAATGGGAACGGCGATTTTAGCCGGACTCACGCTGCTGTTTTTCACGGTGCGCGGCTGGCTATTGTGTTCACACCAGAGAAGATCATGAATGAAAGCGTCATCG
>JANMSG010000392.1:0-14187 GCA_031389065.1 Acidobacteriota bacterium
GCTAATGAATAGTTGAAAAATTTATCATCGGCAGTCCACCAGAAAGGATTGTTTAAGACTTTCACGCCCGAAAGAACGGCGCTTTTCAGATATGCCCTGTAAAATGGAATCTCGTGCGAAATGCGATCAATGATGACTTCATAAGGACATTTTTCAGCCATCCGCACCCCGCCTATGGTGATGAATTCCGCCGTTACTCCAGCGTTGCGACTATTGATTTCGTTCAATAATGCGATGGGGAAAGTGGCTTCGCGTCCCACTAATAAGCCTATTTTCATTAAAAGAATCTCCTCTAAATTATTGTTATGAAGGCGCATTCTATAGCACAGGTCAAAGGGCTTGCAACTATTACTCTGTTATTAGCTGTTTGTTGTGCGGAAGAAATATATTGAATATTTTTCCGCTTATTCGGATACGTTAGTATGAGTGGCAATGATGGACGACGCGATGGCAATTGAAAAATGCAGAAAAGGTGATAAGGAAGCTTTTCGCTATCTGGTGGAACGCTATCAAGCACAAGCCATTGCTCATTCACTTGCCATTCTCGGCAGTCGTGAAGATGCTTTGGACGCCGTGCAGGAAGCGTTTCTTGACGCCTTTCAGGCTCTCGGACATTTCGATACGGCGCGGCGCTTTTATCCCTGGTTTTATGTTTTGCTACGCAACCGTTGTTTCAAGCTAACTGCGAAGAAAAGAGAGACTCAACCCCTTGAAGAGACCGAGCTCCTCGCGCCACAAGACGGTTTAGGGCGCGAGGAGCAGTTGGCGCTAGAAGCCGCTTTGCTTGCTTTATCAGAAGAAGACCGCGAATTGATTACTTTGAAATATCTGGACGGTCTTTCATACAACGAAATCGCCGAGTACGTGGATATTCCAAGAGGCACAGTGATGAGCCGTTTGTTTTACGCACGCAGGCAGTTGCAGGCGAATCTGAGACGGATTTTTCATTAAGAGAAAGGTAAACAGATGAACAACATAAATTGCGAAAAGGCAGTTATGGCAATGATAGCCGAACTGGATGGTGAAGAAACAGATATTTCTCCAGCATACGTCTCTTCTCATTTGGCTGCTTGCGACGCTTGCCGACAAGAATTTGAGCAAATGCAAATCACCGTCAACTTGCTGAAAAAACAGAAAAGGCCAGAGCTACATGTAAACTTGTGGACAGCGATTGAAGAACGTCTGGTGACAAAAACCAAAGCCGCGCCTGAAATGAAATGGCAATTTTTTCTTCTGCTCGGTATTTTTCTGGTCGCCTACAAATTATTGGAAATGCTTCCCGAAACAGATTTCGGTTTTTTCTTCAAATTAACACCGATTGTTTTTGTTGCCGTTTTGTTCAGGCTGCTGAAAGAAAATCCGTTCAGGATCCGAACTGAACTTACATTGGAAGGGGAAAAGCTATGAATACGAATGAAGCTCAAACTAATGATTCTCTGATTCTAGGACAAAAATATGCCTACGCAACCATCTCCCTGATCTTAGGCATTTCCTGTTTCGTTAATTTGCTGGGACTGGAAAAAGCGATATTGGCGGTGGTGTTCGGCTGGCTGGCCTTGCGAGCCAAACCTGCGCCTGCATTAAAAGAACACCGCATCTGGGCAAAAACCGGTGTCATTCTAGGTGTAGCGGCACTGATAATTGTGCCACTTGTGATTCTCTTAAATTTTGACCGCGTGCGCGAAATTATTGACATATTTTCAAAAATGAGCGGCGGTAGATAAGCTACAAAAAAGGAAGGAAAAACCAATGAAAAAATTTCCCTTTATTTCCATCATTTTATTGCCGATTGATAACGATTCGCAGAGCAGCTTGTTTAAGGGATTGACTGACAGCGCCCGATTTGGCAATTTGTCGGATTTCAGGTTCAGGCAGAGTCGGTAGTAATTTGATGGCAAGCGGTGTAGGCGTTCGTGGGTTATGCACCAGAGCGGCGCGGATTTCAGAATTGCTCGCCCAGATGGTTGTCTTGGCAATCAACTCTGCCGCTATGGATGAAAGCAAGGGCAAACGGGCGATGCGAATCACCTCTTCTGTAGATATGCGCGGATTCTTGAGCAGCGAAAAAATTATTTGCGCGTCATTGTCTTGAATTAAGACCTGCCTTTCGCTGCGGTCGGCTTTTGGTGCAAGCAACAATTTTTCCATGCGAGACATATTGCGAATCTTGTCCCACGAATTTTGTTCGGCGCGTGTTGTGTTCGGATTTTCTTCAGCGGTTTTGATAGTAAGCGCTGACCAGATCAAATCCGGCAATTGTTCGAGAGAAACCGCCAGAGCCGTTCCCATCGAACGAACGACCGTGGCAGGAACATCTATTTGCCCACCATCTGACAATTTCAAAGTGAGTTGAATCGTGGTGAATTCCGGCAATTGCGAAGTGGTTTGAAAGAACAGACCGCCCGCTGAAATATTGTTGTCATACTCAGCTTTCAATTCGGCTTCGTTTTCAAATTCTATACAAAAATGTTCAGAGGCAATCTCAGTAACTTTCATTTTGATAACCTCGTAATTCTAATATTTAGCACAATTGCTAGCGGACAAGTGGGGTCAGGTGTAATCGTGAATTCGGCCGCCCCTTCAAGGAAGATAGTAACCATTGCAAACATGGCACCCCAAACACCCACCAAAGTACAAGGCGTGCCGGTCGCAGTAGTTGTTCCAATTCGAGAAGCTATCCCAGTCATCGGGACCGTAGTCTTCTTGGTACAGATGGATGTCGGTTGCCCATTCTGGAGAAGTGTGTCGGATCCGTTCAGACTGAGACCATGTCAACTGACGGGCAATCAGAATAAGGTCTCCCTGGACGATTGAACGATTAATCTCACTGTGTACCTCCAGAGCAGTTAGCTGGGGTTGCCACGCAGCCACGAATGTTGCTGCATCACGTATTGCACCACGCGAAACTCGGGCCCACACATCAAAGCTGACGGGATCTTCCATTTGCGTCGTCCTCCCCTGTAATTCATCACCCCTTTTCATCCTTGAAGCCGGATAGGTAGCTGGACTGCTTGCTTTGCCCCACACCCTCCGTCGGATCGTACGAGATGCGCAATGACCAAACCTCAACTAGGTTACTTTTTCCCAAATATCTACGAATCTTTTTACGGGCCATCCCACAAGATCAGAAACTTGACCATCACCGATTTCAACAATTCTGAACTCTCCATCTGAACGGAGAACCACATCAATACTGAAAAAATTGCTGCTTATACGATTGGCACATTCAAAAACGATTCTCGGAATTTCTAATTGTGGGTCAGCGACATAAGGTTTGCCATTGACAACAAAATACCGTCGTTCCGTATCTGGCAAAAAGTCCTCCACACGCCGAACACATAGACCGCCTTCAATTGTGCCGCGATATTTTTGCATCTCCGCAACGACAGTATGAATGTCTTCCGGACGTTCAATGATAGAACCAATAGAGGTCTTGAGCGATTTCACAAAGTCCTTGATGAAGAATCGTGACCATCCCAGTTTTATCAGTTCACTTGTCCAATCTGAGTCGAGTGAAAGGACCACCGTTTCAGGTGTAAAATCGGCGAGTGCCTGATACCAGTTTGGCAAGTGATGAGTCGCAAGGTATTGTTCCATCGAAGTGATCGGGAACCCACCACCTGCAATTACTGACTGAGCATAGTTTTCATACTCCGTGGAAGATAACATCCAGCCTCGATAAACAACTCTTGCTCCCGAATCAACCGGAGGCTTAATTCCTGACCGATTCGTCAGCAACTTTTCGCTGTCAATTCGAGAAACCGAAAACCCCGCCTGTGAGAAAGCGTTTGCTTCATCTTGAAACATTTCATCGGGAAGTTGCGGTGTAAGTATGCTTTGCGGATAGATGAACATCATAAACTGCCTCTAGAGGTTTTCTATCAAATCGCCAAACCGCCGTCGGCTTGAATGACATGCCCTGTGATGTATTGGGCGCTGTCGGAAAGCAGAAAGGCGACGATTTCTGACACTTCTTTCACAGAACCGTAACGACCAAGCGGGATGCTATCAATCATCTTCTGTTTGAAATCTTCAGACAAAACGCTTGTCATATCTGTCTCAATCAACCCTAAGGCGAGAGCGTTTACGGTGACATTTCGTTTTGCCACCTCTTTTGCAAGAGCTTTCGTAAAGCCTATAAGTCCGGCTTTCGATGCAGAGTAATTCGTCTGCCCAGCCATGCCAACCACGCCGCTGATGGAAGAGATGTTCAGGATTGAGCCTTTGCGCTGACGAACCATAATCGCCACCGCCGGTTTTGTCACGTTGAAAACACCTTTGAGATTCGTATCAATGACCGCGTCCCAATCGGCTTCACTCATTCGCATAATCAAGTTATCTCGCGTAATACCAGCATTATTGACCAGAAAATCAACCGAGCCGAATGCCTCTTTCACATCTTTAACCATCTTTTCTGCTGCTCCCGCATCAACGACATCTGCTTGAAAAGCCAAAGCCTTGCCACCCTCCGCTTCGATTTCAGCGACCAGCTCATTCGCCATCTCTACATTCGATGAATAACTGAAAGCGACCTTTGCGCCACGACTCGCCAACTCTTTCACAATGGCTCGACCAATGCCGCGTGAGCCGCCCGTCACAATTGCCGATTTCCCTTCAAACTCTGACATATTTATCCTCACAAAATCATTTCAAAAACTTGTACCGGCGACCACACGGGGGCGACCACACAGGGTCGCCCCTACGTATGTGCCTTAAACTAACTTCACTTCTTCTCTTTTTACCACCAACGACTCAATACGCTTTTCGTTTACGGCATAGCCAATACCTATGCCTTCGGGTGCTGCAATCGTTCCTTGTTGGCTAACCGTTACAGGCGGCTCGATGATGTCTTCCTCCCAATAACGCTTCGACGCGGAGACATCTCCCGGTAAAGTAAACCCTCTATGGGTTGACATAGCGATATTGTGAGCCCGACCGATTCCTGCCTCAAGCATCCCGCCGCACCACACCGGCACACCGAAGTCAGCACAATAATTTTGAATCATTCGCGCTTCGCTGTGTCCGCCTACGCGACCCAATTTAATGTTGATGATTTTACAAGAGCCTAACTCTAAGGCGTGGCGCGCCTCATTGAGCGTGGTGATGGATTCATCCAGACAGATGCGTGTGCTAATCTCGCGTTGCAATTTCGCGTGATCCACTAAATCACCGGACGCGAGTGGTTGCTCGATCATCAGTAAGTTATATTTGTCCAACTCGCGCATCACCTCAATATCATCAAGCGTATAGGCAGAATTCGCATCAACTGAAAGTAAGATATTCGGATACTTTTGGCGAATCGCTTTGACAAGCTCAACATCTTGACCGGGTTTGATTTTTAGCTTGATCCGTTGATAACCGGCCTCGACTTCTATCGCTACTTTTTCAAGAAGCTTTTCAATGCTTGATTGTAAACCGATTGAAACGCCGGAATTAATTACGGGTTGCGTTCCCCCTATGAGTTGCCACAGCGGTTTATTTTCGAGTCGGGCTTCCAAATCCCAAATCGCGCATTCGACGCCGCCCTTTGCCATACGATTGCCGCGAATGCGAGCCAGCGCCTCGTTGACTTGTTCAGCTTTTTCAACTTTTGCATCAGCAAGCAAATGACTGACAAACTTCTTGATGATGAACCAAGCCGTGTCTATGGTTTCGTGATTAAAGTAAGGGTCTTCGGGCGCAGTGCATTCGCCGTAACCAATGGCACCGGATTTATCGAAGGCTCGGACAATCAAAATGCGGCGATGAGAAGTTGTTCCGAAACTCGTTTCAAACGGATGGATCAACGGAAGTTGAATCTCTCTGAGGTCTAGTTTTTCTACTTGCATAAACTCTCTTTACTTACACCAACAGGCACAGAACTTTTAATTTTCTCCATGTGTCTCTGTGCCTCTTAGGTAATTATGATTGTAATGAATCGTGATGAAATTGTTCTTCGTCCTGTCCAAACAGATAAGAACTGGTTCTCTTTTCAACATCACGAGCAAAGCCGCGCACGATATTTCCCGGCTCTAAGGCATTGAGAAAATCATCGCGAACCCGCAGACGCCAATTGATGTGCTCCTCAAGTGATTGAGCGCGAATCTCATCAATATGATCGGGAATCTCGACTTTTGAGGCTGGCGATTCCACTTTCGGACGATTGCCATTTAATACGGTTTCAACGTGCGGCGAGCTTACCCACCATTCGGCGATAACGCGGTCAGATGGCAAATGCGAATCGAACACCGAGGATATACCTTCGCCATAATAATTGATTTTGTATGTGCGAATAATAGCGCCAAGCTTATTGAGATTGAAATGGGCGTTGCGTGATTGCAGCGGATCAAAGCTCCAAAAAATCATCGGAACCTTTGCAGCAATTGCGTGTTCGCGTTGCGCGAGTTTCAATTTATAACCGATGTCTTTGTGCCTTAATTCTTCGACAACCCCTGCAAGGTGCGAATGGTAAACAATATGGTTATCAATCAAGGCAAGCGAAGTGTGAACGAATCCTATGAGCCGATTTGTGGAGGTGAAAGCCCCGAAGGTCGGCGCGTTGCAATTTCTGGAAATCATATAGAGACGAATCGGCATAATGTCTACGTCATCGTCGTTCCAAACCAGGCGCTCCAGTTCTATACATTTTTGAAAATCTTCAATTGAAAGGCACTCTCTGATTGTAATCTCTTCATCTGGCATAGTGGCAGAGTATAAACAAGGCAAAAGGTAAAAGGCAAAAAGCAAAAGCCAAAAAGCAAAAAGCAAAGATTTTGACAAAGAGAGAAACAAAATATGAAGACAAGGAGATTGGTAGTTTTTTGGGGGACTGCATAATCAATTCGCCTGAATACTAGGCTTTTTTATTTAAAAAGGGAGGAAAGAACATTTATTTTTATACTTTTACCTTTTACCTTTTGTCTTGTGCCTTGTGAAGCCTTTTGCCTTTTGCCCTTTGCCTTCATTATTATCTTGGCAAGTATGGCAGATGAAAAAGACAGCATTCTTGATAAAGCCGAAACCTTAGCGCGGCGGGTATTTGAACGTCTGGGCGCAAAGGTTGACAGCAAACTCAGCGCTGGTGAGCAAGAGAGTCTGAGCTTTAAAGAAGTTGATGATTTGATTTCTAAAACCGAACGAGCAATTGACGCCAACTTGAAGGCCGATAGCAAGGGCACAAAACGAGTTGCCCCTAATTTTTTCAAAGTAATGTTCACCTATGAACGCGCTTTGAACCTGAGCAAAAAAAATATCGCAACTCTACACAACGAATTGAAGTCTGCCATTTTTGAATACATCACCAATCGGCGATACGAAACTTCAGGAGAGATTCAAATTTCGATTGTGCGAGACTTTTTTGAAAAATCAACAGCCGTCAAAACAGCCTTCGATGCCAATGAAATTGCCGTAAACGCTCCGGACCTACTCTGGCCTCGTGCTTCTGAAACTGCGAAAAAAAATGAAGTTCAAAAAGTTTCAGGCGTTTGCACAATTCATCTACGCAGCGAAGATGGAGACAATTACCACTTTGAACTGAAGCTTGGTGGTCAGCCTGCCTGCATAGGGCGAGCCGCAGGCAATCGCCTGAGAATCGAAGATGCAAGCATCTCTCGCGTGCATTGCTCTTTTGCTTTGCGCAGCGACGGGCAGATTGTCTTAGCCGATTTGCATAGCTCCAACGGAACCTCTGTCAACGACAAACAATTAAATCCCAATGAAGCTCGTGCAATTGAACAAGGGAATTCAATTTCAGTCGGCGATATTCGACTGTCTGTAATCGAAATTGTTTGAAGTCGGTTGAGAAAATTCTCGGATAAATGCTTTGCAAACTAAACCTCTGATTTATTCGTAGACCAAATGGTCGATTTGAAAATATATTTAAGTTACCAATATGCTCATTCCGAAAATCCTAACCATCGCCTTCATCCTGGTCGCGCTGATCTTAACAATACTTTTAATGTGGGCGGCTTGGCGGCATCGCAATCCCTCTGCCAGTTTGAATTTGCCCGAAGAAGTAAAGGAATTGGGCACAATCGCTACAAATCGTTGGTTGCGCGGATTGCGAGTTTTTCTGACGCTTTTGATGATTGCGGTGTTGGGATTTCATGCCTACTGGGTTTTTCGAGCTGATTCAGATCCTAATTTCGTAAAGGCGAAAAACCATGACGCTCGCAATCGACGGCTCGCCGAAAGTGGGCTAAAGGGCTGGGTATTTGATCGCTCAGGGAAGCTTGAAAACTCGCTGATTCGTTATCGTTCAGATGCTGGAGTCATCACGCGGGAGTATCCTTTAGGCGCGGCGGCTGTTCACATCACCGGTTATGCGGATTTTATTTTAGGTTCAGGCGGATTTGAACATGCTTTTCGCGATTGGTTGACAGAACCTGTCAGCACCCTGAACCAACTGCAATCACCAACCCCTGTCGGCAAAGATTTGAAAGTTTCGATTGACTCAGGTTTTCAAACCGAGGTATTCAAACTCATTCAAGCAACGGGCAAGCCGTCGGCAGCTGTTGTATTGCTTTTGCCGAACAACGAAGTGTTGGCAATGGCTACGGCGCCAAGCTTTGATCCACGCATCATCTACAATGAAACTGAATGGCAAAAGCTGAACGCTCAGGTCGAAGAGGCGTTGCCGTTGAGTCCTATGGTTAATCGCGCATTGGGTACAATTGTCACAGGAGGACCGGCATTTTATTATCGCCCTGGCTCTACTTTCAAAACCTTCATCGCAGCCGTGGCGATTGATAGCGGTATTACCGAAGAGAGTTTCACTTGCAAAGGGGATGGCTTCACGCCGCCTGGTTCCGGGCGTGCCATCAACGATTATGCCAATGAAGTGCATGGAACAATCGGATTGCAGGAAGCCTTCAAGGTTTCGTGTAATCAATACTTCTCGCAACTGGGTTTAAAAATAGGTCGCGACCGTTTAGCGAATTACGCGAAGCGTTTGCACTTCTCTGTTTCACCGGATGAGAAAACCAGCCGCGCTCATGAGATGTGGCATATAGATCACGGCGATCTTGCCGATTTCAATACCATCTTTTCACCGCCGATTCACAAGTTGAATCTTTCAAGAACAGCGACGGACTACGATGTGGCGCTGCAATCTATTGGACAGGGCTTCGCCGATTTGACACTCTTTGAGATGGCTGTCATAGCCTCTTGTGCTGCGAGTATTGATGGAGCCTATGTCTCTCCGACCTTCGAAGTCGGTAGGGAAAGAAAAGTAATCAGTGAGTTCATTAAGCCGCAATCTGCGGAAAGATTACGAGCCTTGATGAAGTTGGTTGTGCAACCGGGAGGCACTGCCGCAAGGGCTTTTGCAGGGCGTACCAGCGCCGGAGGCAAAACCGGAACGGCTGATCGTGACGTGCTCGTTTACGACCGTAGCGGCAAACCGGTTGTTGATTTCACAGACAGAGAAGGACGAGTTCATTACAAATACACAGGCTTGACCGATTCGTGGTTTATCGGTTTTGCGCCCGCCGACAATCCACAAATTGCTTTTGCCGTAATGGTAGAAAACGGCGGATCGGGGGCGAGCAATGCCGCGCCTATCGCAGCAAAGCTGATTGAAAAAGCGCAGTCGCTGGGCTATGTTCGAAGCGGCGGCAACCCTCTACCGACAAAGACTACGGCAAAAAAACAGCCAAGATGAAAAGCATTAAAATCTCAATTTTACTTTGCTTGCTATTTTCTTTTATCTCTTTCATCTCGCAAGAAGGGAAAACGCAAGCCTTTCAGACCCGCGCAATCGCAAAGCCTGTTTCTACCGAGGCACCGACTGGATTCGATGACAAGACTAACGGCTTCGTCACTCAAGCAATCTTCAACACAGGTATGGGTGTTTTCAATAAACACTACATAGAGCGCGATGGATTAGGACCAGTTTTTAATATGGAAACCTGTTTGCGATGTCATCAGTTTCCAACGATTGGCGGCTCTGGCCTCATCACCATAACCAGAGCGGGAACCTTTGATGGCGCAAAATTCATCACACCGGAAGGCGGGACGTTGATTCACGACACAGCGCTTCCAAACGAATTAAAAGAGAAACTCCTTCCTGAATTCAATGTCATATCCAAGCGTGTGACAACGAGCATACTTGGCGATGGATTCATCGAAGCGATTGATGACGACACGCTTCGCGCGATCGCAAGGGAGCAGCCGAAAAAATCGAATGGGCGAATCGCAGGGCAAGCAATTGAAGTTCCTGTCATGGAATCGCCCGGAATCAAGCGCGTAGGGCGATTCGGTTGGAAAAATTCTCACGCCAGTTTGTTATCTTTCACAGGCGATGCATTGCGAAATGAGATAGGCATTACCAATCCACTTTTCCCGACTGAAAACACTTCAAACGGAATATCCGTAGCGGCTTACGACAAAGCGCCTGACCCGGAAGTAGATATCGCTCGCCTTGAAATGATTACGAATTTTATGAGAGCGACAAAAGCGCCTTCGAGAATTGTTGAGCTTGCAGAGACGCCGGCGGCGCTCGCAGGCGAAAAGATATTCGCTTCGCTGGGCTGCGCCATCTGTCACGTTCCGACAATCATGACGATGCCAGTTGGTGCAATCACCAATGGCGGCAAGCTCAAAATCAATGAGGCTTTAGGTAATAAAATCATTCATCCGTTCAGCGATTTGCTGCTGCACGATGTTGGAACGGGCGACGGCATTATTGAAAATGATTCGCAAATTACCAGAAACAGAATCCGCACAGCGCCTTTATGGGGGCTAGGAGCACGCATCAACCGCTTAGGCGAAAACCTGGCATTAATGCATGATGGCAATTCACGAAGCGTAGATGATGCGATCATTCGCCACGCCGGAGAAGCATCGTTTGTTATTGAAGAATATCGAAAATTAAATGGCGAAAAGAAGAAACAACTACTCGCCTACCTGAATTCGCTCTGATTGAGTGTGAAGATGAAAAACAAAAATCAAAGCTTAAAGCGCACCAGCCCTACTTTACATCTATTACTGATTGCAGTGATTGCAGGGCTCTCGGCCGCCGGATATTTGGCAATCATCTGGTCAAGCAACCTTCGCGGTTACGATGCCAGTTTCTTAATCGCGGCGCGTAATCTGGCGTTTCTCTTGCCAGTATTTGTCCTCTTTTTCTGGCTCACACGTAAGCAAAGGTTTCGCGGCGAGATGTTGTTGTTGACTGCCGCAGTCTTTCTCTTTTCAGTCGGTATGTTGATGCAGTTCCGTTTGTTTGCAGATCCTGAGTACGGAGCGCGCGGCGTAGAGAAAGGCGAAGAACGTCGCGCCAAAGCCCAGGCGGTTCGTTTGCTGAACATTCAAACCGCCTATGATGACGAGAAGAAGACGTTTATGTTTGGCAGCCCCGAAGCGGTGCCGAAAGAGGCTGCCGGTCAGAACGCGGAAAGCGCCTTCTCTATCGTCTCTATTTTAACCTCGAAAAATACCTACATTCCGCTTGCCGCAATTCTTGCGCTGGTCGCCGGATTTTTGATTTTTAAAGAAGATAAAAATTTGCTCTGGCTGCAAAAGCACTCCTTAATCATAGGGCTTGCGACGCTCGTTCCTTTTGCCATCCTGGTGCTTGTTTTTTCGGACGAAGGAAAATTTTTAGGGCAAACGACTCCTTGGGAAGGCGTAAAGATCCTCTTTCTCTTAGGCTTTGCAGGAATGCTTGCCGACACCTTTCGCCATTTGCAGAGAACCCGTTGGGGCTTGCCTCCTGCACGTTACTTTTTCCCTTTCCTAGTCATCGCCGCAATGCCCGTGGTTCCCTTCTTTGCGCTTTCAGACTTCGGACAGATGCTGGTTTTCTTTGGTGTGTATGTGATGCTTTACATTATAGCGGTTCGTAAAAAAGCCCAACTCGCATATGCTGTAGCCTTGGTCGCCATATTGTTTGTTATCTTTTTTGGGGTTTCAAAAATATCTTCAGGTTCCATCATTCCCGGTCGCGTGAATTTCAGATTTTATTCGTGGCTTCATACCTGGGAGCCACCAGCGCCTGACACCTGGTGGTGGAAGCGCGATTATGAACGATACATTAAAGCGAAGAAGCTCACGCCTGATGCAAATGATGAGCAAGCCATTCGTCAACGCAACATCGAAGCCTGGAATGATAAAGTGCTACAACCCTCGCAAGGTTTGTTCGGCGTCAATGAAGGCGGCGTTACAGGCGAAGGCTTAGGATTAGGTTATCCCGAAATCGTCCCTGTATCGGATTCTGATTTTATTTATGCAGCGATTGCTGAAGAGTTGGGACTGGCAGGAGGACTTGCGGTTATCCTTGCTCTGGGCGTCGTCATCTTTTCGGGAACGGCGATCAGCATCGGCGCACCGGATATGTTTACGAAATTGCTTGCCGCAGGCTTCACCGGTTTCATAGGCTTTCAGGCAATTGTCAATATCGGCGGGGTCGTAAAATTGTTACCTATGACAGGCATCACTCTGCCATTCGTCAGTCACGGCGGATGGTCGTTGATTACGTCGTTTGCGATGTTAGGAATTTTGTTGGCGTTTTCACATCGCAACGCTTTAGCCAAACAGGCAATCGAAGAAAAAGAGGTAAAAAATGAGCCGCAATTTCTGCCAGTGAATTAAGGGAAAATGATTACTATTGTGGCTCATGTTGACTGACGAGTTCGGCAAATTTTCTTTTGCTATTTTCGTGCGAGTTTTCATCATCCAACCACCAGATAATATTTTCTTGTTGATTGATGTAGGCTTCCACTTGGTTCCAGGTCTTGTAACCCAGCACATCAACAAAGTAACGTGGCATAGGCGTGAGCAAATAACCGATCTGCAGCCAATTCCAAAAATCACCTGTATCAAGTGAAACAAAACTATCTTGTTCGCCGAAAATTACTCTATGCTTTTTGTGTTCTTCTAGAAACAGCTTGAGAGGTGGAAATATCTCTTCGTAAAGCCAGCGTGAACTTTCTTCTATCGGTGGATTCCAATATTTTTCTGCCGCTTGAACTCTTTCGATATTCGCCTGTTCGCCACATTTGACCAAACCAGCTTCTTCAAGCTCCAAATAAGCCCACCGATTACCTGCATTAATACTAATTTTGCAATCGCTGCAGGCGAAATAGAGAAAATTCATTAGCCGGCCCCTCGAATATTTTAAAACCTATTTATATTTGCCCGGATGTGAATCTTTGATATGAAGGGCTACGCCTTTATCGTTTGGGACAATCAACAATCTTCGCGAGATGAGCGTGTTAATACCTAGGGGGCTGTAAATCAGCCTGTACCAATTCTTTCGCAAATCATCTGAAATCGCCTTTGCTGCTTCATCAAATTTTTCAAAATTATAGATGGAGCCGCCCGTCCCTGCGGTTAATTTTTCAAGCGCCTTGGGCGGTTTCGGTTTATCGCGTAATAAGGCTCCACGTGTGCGGTCAGGAGTTTTCAGTGCATAGAGCAAAATATTTTCATCCTGCAAAACTTTCAATGTATCGTCGAATTTAGTTTTGCTCTCGCTGTCATAGCCGTCGCTGATTAAAATGATGGCGCGTTTTTCAATGCCGGTTTTTGCCTGTTGAACCAATGAATCCGCAACCGCAACCAGGGCGTCGAATAAATTGGGAAAGCCTTTGCGCGTCAACTTCGTGGTGCAGGCTTGTAATTTTGTAAGCTCAGGCGTCATGTCTTCGATGATCTCTGCATTTTCATTGTAGCCAATAACCATCATCTGATCGTCTTCGTAAAGCTCGTTGATTATCGCCGCGACAGCCTTTTGCAAAGCTTCAGATTCAGCTCTCAAATTGCTACTGTCATCAATCATCAAAACGATGCGCGAGCCTGCGTCTACGCGATAAAAGGTTTCGACCTCTTGCAGGACACTGGCATCATAAAGCTCGAAGTCCTCTTTGGTAATTTGTTTATTTTCAGGGGCGCGAACGATCACATTCAAGGTTGTGCTGCGGCGACCAGAACCTGTGCCTTTGGCTGATTGCGCGGGCACAATCATATTGATAAACAAAATGGGCAATAGCAAAACGGCAATAGAGAAACCCTTTAATAAGCGCATGGAATCAAGCTCCGACGAATTGAAAAATTTGAAACACGGGCGCGTTCAAATGAATTATTCCAGACTGCGAGGAACGAAGCAACTCGATAGGCAGTAGGCAGTAGGCAGTAGGCAGTAGGCAGTTATAAGATTTTTTATACCTTTTGTTATTGAGATTGTTCAGTCAAGGCTTTGCAAACATT
>JANMSG010000395.1:0-4724 GCA_031389065.1 Acidobacteriota bacterium
TCTAATGAACTTAGAAAATTACCAACAAGTGGCGATATATTTAATTTTAACAGTCCAGATAGGTCACCAACTGAACCTGGAGGACTTACCATGAATTGGCAACACGGACTCTCGCGCCGCGAGGCACTAGCCAGAGTTGAAACCTCTGGCTAGCTTCTCCTGGTGCTTTCAGCGCAGATCTACATTTCTCTCAGAAGCTCATGCGCAATGCAAACTGCAACTGACGCGAAGTAGTTGCAGTGCTGGTGATGCGCCCTACGTTCGGCAGAGGCTTGGCATCCGCACCGGCAGTTGCAAATATCTCAAGATTGCTGCGCGCCGGAATGGAAAAGTTCGCCCGATTCAACAGGTTGAAAACTTCGGCGCGGAACTGAAAGTTCAACTTCTCGGACAGGCTAGCCACCGTGATTTTTTTTGCCAGAGAAAAATCGACTGTCGCAAGCCCAGGCCCTATGATGGTATTGCGTCCCAGATTGCCGCGTGTTCCGGCTGGCAAGGATTCAAAGGCGGACGGGTCAAACCACTGCTCGACGCGCCCTGTGACAGGATTGTTGCTGCTGCCGGATTTCAGATTCGGGCGTTGTTCGTTATCGTCCGTGCCATCGTTGTCAATATCGCTGACGATGATCGGAGTAAAAGGAATACCTGATGACAAAGTGATGATGCCGCTCATCTGCCAGCCGCCAAAAAACTTGCGTAACCAATTGTCAGAAGAATGATTCGCCAGTCCCTGTGGAATCTCGACCGTGAAATTCAAGACGAAGTTTTGCCGGACATCGAAACTCGAAAGCCCTCTGTCACGCTTGTGGTCAAATGGGTCAGAGGTGCGCTGTTGACCATTGCTAAATTCCGAACGCCCCAGCCCGCTCGAAGCGTCATCAACCGATTTCGACAGCGTGTATGCGCCTTGAATTTGAAAGCCGCCACCGAAGCGTTTGTTGAGTCCCAGTTGCAGCGAGTTGTAGAAAGAGTTTGCATCCCAGGTCCTGAATCGTATGCGCGTGAAGTTAGGATTCCTGCGAATAGAGTTGCCCGGCGCGCCTATGTTCCAATCAGATTCGCGCGAAAGTTTTACCCCGCGGCTGCCTACATAAGCCGCCGTGACGATGGTTTGTGGAAACAACTCATGTTGCAGGTTGAGGTTGTATTGATAGACATAAGGCTGCCCGTGGTCATAATCCACTGCGATCACAGCATCTCGTCCGAGAGCGATCAATCCGGCGAGCGCATTCGGAAATTTCGCGTCGCTTCCTGAAGCTCGCGCCGTGATGGCAAAGGGCGCGAGTTTGACAATCGAGTTCCACCATTGATGAGCTAAAAACTGGTCAAAGAAAATCCCTGCGCCGCCTCTGAGAGCCGTCTTCCCGTTGCCCTTGATGTCCCAGGCAAAACCGATGCGGGGAGCGAAATTATCCTTTGCGGTTATGAAGGGCTTGCCGACGGTTATTTTTTCATCAAGCGGGTCGTGCAGGTTGTTCAATCTGCCATGGTTTTCCGTTGGAACCGTGACGAATTCATGCCGTAGCCCTACGTTGAAGGTCAGGCGTCTGGAAGGTTTAAATTCATCTTGAATGAACCAGCCGAAGAGGCTCTGCCTGTAACTTCTGGCGACATCGCTTGCGCTCGGCAAAAGCCCTTCAAAAGTCCTCGCTCTGCCTCTGAGAAAATCTGTAAGATTACTGAATATGAACTCTCCTCTCGACCGTGAAGTAGAGATAACATTGTACTGGAAGCGTTCAAACTGGAAGCCTGTCGTCAATACATGGCTGCCTTTATGAAGGGTGAAAAGATCACTGATTTGATAGCTGTTTTGCGTCAAGCGGCGCGGCACGTTTCTGTCTGTGCCAAAGACGTCAAAGCCGCTGATGCTTATGGTTCCGATTGGTTGTCCTGTAATAAAACCCAACTGTGTCAAAGGGTCGTTTGGCGCAATGTCTTCTGCGGGATTGCTACGGGCAAAGCCAAACTGAAGTTCGTTTGTTGCTCTGGGCGAAATGATTTTCGTTTCTCTAAGAGTAAAGTATTGCGGACGATTGATGTCTTGATTGGGGAAATCGGGAAAGGTTTCCTCTGTGATAAAGAGACGGCTGGAATCGGAAAAGGTGTAACGCGCCATCAGCGAATCGGACTCGGAAAAGTAATGGTCAAAGCGCGCTGTGAAAAAATCTTCTCTCGCTGGTTGATTGAATTGACCAACGAAGAGAGCCGAACCATCTGCCGGTTTCGGGTCAAATGTCGGCAGCGGAAACAACTTCAGATAGGGTTGCACAAGAGGATTGATTTCGACACGAGTGCCGGCAACGATTCCACTTCTCGCCTCCAGGTCGGGAACCGTTCTGATGACCGTGCGGCCAAGGTTCTCTCGCAACCCTTCGTAACTTGTGAAGAAGAAAGTACGATTTTTGACTACGGGTCCGCCAAGCGAAAAGCCGAACTGGTTGCGCCTGAATTCGGGTTTCTCCAGATCAAAGAAGTTTCGCGCGTCGAAGTTATCATTGCGAATGAATTCAAAGAGCGAGCCGTGAAAAGAGTTGGAGCCAGAGCGGGTGATGATGTTAAAAGCGCCGCCCGTAACGCGACTGAACTGGGCACTGTAGGCGCTGGTCAAGACGCGAAATTCCTTGATTGTTTCAATGCCCGTCAGTTGTCCTGTTGCTCCTGTGGCAAAGCGATTGCCGAGATTATTGATAATCGTTCCGTCGAGCATAAAGGTGTTGCCAGATGGTCTGGTGCCCGCAACGGTTATCCTTGTGCCTTTGCCGCCCGACAAAATATCACCGATGTCTGTCCGCGCGACGTTGACCCCTGGCTGTAATTGAATCAGTTGCGTGATGTCGCGACCATTGAGCGGCAAATCGCGAATCTTTTTTTCATCCACCACTTCGCTGAGTGCAGGATTTGCAGCTTCGACAAATGAAAAACTGGCGGTCACTTCAATGCGTTCTTCAAGGTTCCCTATATTGAGAGTAAAGTCCAAGAGGGTTTCCTGACCGACGCTTAGATTTATGCCTTTGCGAACTTCCGTTTTAAAACCCTGTTTAGAAACTTCCATCACATACTTACCGGGCGCAAGCGAGGAAAGGTGATAACGACCGCCATCGTCAGTGATTGCGGTGCGCGCGATTCCTGTATCAAGATTTTTTATGGTGACGCGAACTTCTGAAAGCGCGAGTCCCGTGGTGTCTCTGCATACGCCTGACTGGCTTGCGTTAACCGATTGAGAGAACGCAGCGTCAACGCAGAGAAGGGCAAAGATTACCGTTAGCGCATAATGGCAAGCGGTTTTGCGTATTGTCTTTAAAGGTTGAAATCGGTATTTCATTGGGTAGCCTGTCGGGAATAATTTTTGAGTGTAGCGTCAGAGCCTTGGGAAATTTCGCGATCCTTTCGAGTGGCAATCTGGTTAATTAAGGCAAAATAATTTTCGAGATGATGCTCAACCGTGTATCTCTTTTGCACCGTTTCGTAACCACGCCGACCCGCTTCCTGTCTGTAGATTGTGTCACTTGCGAAGCGCTCAATTGCCGCAAGCAATTGCTCATCGGAATCATAAACGATGCCGCCGCTTTCGTGAACCGCCTCTGGCAGCGCCCCAAGATTTCTGACAATCACCGGCGTATGTTGCCCGAGCGATTCCAGTATGACAAGCGGAAACATTTCATAACACAGAGAAGGAACGATAACTGCCAATGCTTGTTTGTACAAAGCCTGCATTTGAGGTTCAGACCTCTGACCTAAAAAGAGTATGTTGCGGCTGTCCGCCGCCAGCAGTTTTAACTCTGCTTCGTAGTTGCCCGTTCCTGCTATGAGCAGCTTGGCTTTTGGGTAATCCCGAAAGATGGGGATGAGGGTTTGCAATCCCTTGAGTTTTTCAAGACGACCGACAAAGAGAAAATAGGGTTTGCGCTGCGCCTCCAAAACGGTTTCCTCGCTCTTCGTTGATGCAGGAACGAAGCTCGGCAAGTGAAAAATAGGAACCTTCAGGTTCAACTGCTCGTGCATCTGTTTGCCAAAATTGCTCAGAGCAAGAAAGGCATCCACACTCTTCAACGCTCTTTCGAGTAAGCCCGTATATCGCCACCATTGCGGCGGGCGTTTATGTACGAGAGTACAAGTAAAACAACTCGGTTGTGTGCAGGCTTCGCGGTTGAATTTGAAGAGAATGTGCATAGGACAAACCAGCCAATACTCGTGCATGGTATAGAGTTTGATTGCCCTGCCGTACTCAAGAACCTTTGGACCGAACAGAGAAATGTTGTGATAGTGAATGACATCGAACCCTTGTTCGAGAATCTCCCGTATGCGACTTGCTTGAAAAATTGGAAATCCTGTCTGCTGCGCTGCCAGAGGTGAAAGCCTCCCGAAAGCGCTTTTCATGCCGTGCACGGTTACATTCGGATGATCGTCATACGCTTTTTCAGATTTCTTGCCCGCCAGAAGGTTATAAGAATCCACGCAGTGAATAACATCAACCGTATGCCCGCGCCTGGCAAGCTCGTTTGCCAGACGCTTCACGAAGATGGCGTCGCCGCCGAAATGAAACGGCGGATAAAAAGTGGTAACCATACAAAAGCGAAGCGGTCTGTTCATTTCAGAAACTATAGGAATCCTAAATGTAGCGTAGACTGTCTAGTCTGCGGCTCACTGGAATGCACACCCGCTTGCTTTCCAAGGCAAGCTCGGCGAAAGACTTGCGCAGACTAGACAGTCTACGCTACCTCGCC
>JANMSG010000992.1:0-7840 GCA_031389065.1 Acidobacteriota bacterium
AGTTATAAGTTGTATTACCTGTCGGGGAGGGGATTGCGGCAATATCCGGAAAGACCAATGGCGCCTGGTCATAATATTTATGCGTGTCATCAAAAAACACATTCGGATTCTGCGTGTATAGAACTTTTGTAGGATCAATGAAAATCGGATCCACCTCCCCTTCCGTCGTTGGTGCCGCAGCGGTAGCGTAGCCATTACCGGTCACTATGCCGTTGGCGATATTGATATAACCGTCTACGCCATTGATTGTCTCATTATTGGTGCGTACATCCCCCCGGCTGCCTTTGTTATAAGCGCCGATTTGTCCGGTGTAGGTATTCGCCGCCAGCGTTGTCCCGTAAGCGCCCTTTGAGGATTTATAACTATCTATCGTCACCGTGTTGGCATTAATCGCCACCATCCCTCTGGCGACAACGCCGGGATCGGCATTGACTACCACCCCAGTCGTCGAAACGGTTCGGCTGCCTGACACCTTGGTCACCAGCGCTGACATGTATGCCCAGACCGTGGCGCTGGCGATGGTCGTGGTGCCCCGCTTCAATTTGCCCTCGGACTTAACCAGCCAGGTCATCATGCCGGCTCCCGTGCCCGTAGGGGGTAGAACGGAAACCAGGATTGCTTTAACTGTAAAGGTTCCATCTCCTTCGGTTTGATCTACGAGATTACTGGTGAAGTTGCTGACAACATTCGTGTAATTATAGGTTGTGGCAACATTCGATGAATTCACACCCACCACACTGTAGCTGGCCGGGTAGGTGTTCGTATCCCCACCCAGTACAACATTCTGCAAATTGCCATTGACCGGAGTTTTCACAGAGGTCGGAATGGCTTGCTCGGATGAGCTTAGCAGGGCTCCCGGTTTATAGTAGGGATATGCCTCAGTGACACCTGCATAATTCGCCTCGCCAGTCGTGAAAGTGAGTTTCCCGGTCACGCCTACAGTATTTGATCCCTGCCAATTGGCGCTATCAAGATACTTTTCCGGCAGGACATAACCGGCGCCGGGAGTGCCGGCAAAGTTAGCGGTAAACCATCCTGCCGCCCGATTGATTCCGGACTCAGCAATATAGAAAGCCTGATTATTGCGAATATCATTGCTGTTGATCAGGGTATCGGAAGTTGAGGCGATCAGCATTCCTGCTCCCAACATGGAGAGCAATAACGAAAGCATCAGGGTGGTCACTAAAGCGATGCCTTTTTCGTTTTTAACGGGAGCTTTATCTATTATTTTCATATCCTTAATCCTTGAGGTGCATTTTGAGCCTTGCAGCTAATATCCGACGCCCGGCGCATATTGACCGCGAATCTGCACCAGCGCGTTATAAGAAAACGTTCGATACTTTCCGGTTGTCAGGTCCGGATTGGCGCTTCGCGCGCGCAGATTGATTTGTACTTTCCGTACCAAATCCGAATTTAATTCTCCCGTATCGGCATCATAACCTGCCGGATCACCATTGCCCTTTAAGTAAGTGAAAGTGAGTCCCACATTGCCGGCCTCGTTCAGCACATTTCTCGCGATGATCTCCTCGGCTTGCACTCCTCCTCCTGGGGTCATTGTATTTTCGTAGGCGACGGTTCGGGTGATGCACCCTTTGTCAGCGCCACTGGTAAGGATGCTATAGGTCCTGCGCTCAATGACATTGATGATGGCACCGGCAGTAAATTCATCGATTGTTGTGCCTGAAGAGATGGGTAATAAATCACTGACGTTAAGTGTGAGGGTCTTAGCTGTCTCATCAACTGAGGTAATTTTCGCGAGGATTGAGTGACCCGTGGCGTTGTTAAGCAGGGATATCGTTTGCCCTATCGCAAAACCCGTTGTTGTGCCGACTGGAAACCTCGCCGTTGAGCCGGAAATAGTGATGTTACCAGTGGAAGTAATAATCGTGGTGACCTCGCTAAAATCTCCGCGGACGACCAACTTTGTGGCAGAACCTTCAATAACCCCTTGCTGGTAGGGAAGCCCAGCCCCCGCCATGCGAATTTCATTGGTGAAGCGGTCAAAGACCGTGCGCAGGTCTTGCACCATATCTAAGGTCACCCGCTCATTGGTATAGATGACCTGACTGCGCGAGAAGAAAGTCAATCCTGCACTTAGCACAACCAGTAGCGTTGTAGTAGAAATCATCAATTCAAATAGAGTAAAGCCTTTTTCGGAACTCTGTTTCATCTAACCTCCATTATGTTTCAGATGTACTGGGGCGTATCATCTCAACCTTCATCTTGATTTCGTAGCCTGTCTTATTCCGGTTTTGTACATCCACTACTCTGACCTCAAGAATTCTCACCAGATTCACTTCGATGCCCGCAATGTTTTTGGTGTAATTACCTTTTGAGATCACCACAATCACCCGGAAAGCCGACGAGTTTGTGAAAGCTGGCTGCTGATTCCCCCCAGAGTCGGTAGTCGTTTTATTCCCATACGTGTCAACGTAATAGGTCATATTGCCGGCTTCTGTCGCATCAAAAACGGCCTGTGATTGCGAAATCTCAGTCTTTAAGTTCTCGACCATATACTTGCATATATTCAGGTTCGCAACCCGCATCTTGCTTTCACTGTTGAGTTTGATGCCGTAGGTCAGGGCCTGCCCCAAGCCAACCAGGACGATACCGAGAATGATTGTGCTTATCATCACTTCGATCAGCGTCATGCCGCGCTCATGTGCTTTCGATGGAACTTTGGTGTCTAGTATGCGCATAAATCCTCCGGTTTTAGATTAGGATCTAATACCTACCGGGCTCCCTGAGATCGCCAACTGTGGTGCGACCTGAATTGGCTATGGTTAGAGGTACCTGGCGGCCTTGAGCGTCACTAACCAAAATTGTTGCCTTGGTGCTCGATACCGTGCCATTGCCTTTAATCGTGATTTCGGGATAGGCGGAAAGCCTGACCCCCGTAGGTATGGTGAAGGCAGGCAACTCAGACTTTGCTGTCGCACAATCTGTACAAGTAAGAGTGAACACTGTATTACTTGTCGTAAATCCCATATTGAGCGTTTGATTGTATTTTACCGCCAGTGACCGGGCACGCTCGATTTGCCCGGCAATATTTTGCGCATTCTGAGACAAACCGTAGCGCGAACGGGCCTTGCCAAATTGGAGGATTGAAAAGCTGGAAATGATTAACGTAATCATTACGACAATCGTGAGTTCTATGACACTAAAACCTGACTCGGAACCTATTTTAGAATTCTCATTGATTGGAAAAGCATTTTTTCTCATAATTCAAATTTCCCCCTCCGCGTTGATCGTCCTTTGAACCCTATCAAGCGTAAATGATTGCTTAAAAGGATATTTACCAATCTGATAGCAGTACCTTCATAGGCAAACTTAAGGCCAAAATCTTATAGAGAAAATTTTCAATACGTGAGGTTTAATACCTAATTTGGATAACTCTCAGATGGGCGAATTTCCCCAGTTATTACACGTGTCATACAAGTTTACTGCTCATCTATGCAAAAAGACCCTACCCTTTGGCAACACTGTCAATTTGTGGAAAGCCGCAGATCTGACACCGCTCGGCTCTTTATTTACAGGCAGTGGCAATTTCCCTCAAGGCACATGTAGTGATGGACTGAATTTCTGGATTCCCTTGCCTGGGACAGGCAAAGTGGCGCGCTTCTGAAGCTTGACTCATTTCGTTATGGAAGACGAAGCAGGCAAGATAGGGGGGAGCTTGAAAGAGGCGGCAGGGAGCGTGATGGCGACCGAATAGGGCGTTCATTCTATTCCTATGAAGTTGTAAAATTTCCCTTTGATTCCTCACCTTGTGTAGGCGTATGATGATGCCTCTTTGGATGAGCCACCATTAAATGGGAAGCCAGTAAAGCATACCGATAGAATCAACCAGATGCAGACCGTATCAAACCAGGACCTCATTTAGGGTAGGATCGCCCCAACCCACGAAAGGAGCGCAGAGATGAAAAACAGGCTTGATCGCCGTAAGCTACTAAAGATAATCGGTGGGGCGGTTGCTGCCCTACCCCTGAACAAACTTCCAGGCAGCTTGAGCTTTATGCAAGGAGGTGGCACACCGCGCAATGCGCCGAATTTTATCTTCATACTAACGGATGATCAGCAACAGCAAGCAATGAGTGCGTACGGCAACAAAATTCTCAAAACGCCCAACATGGATCGAATCGCTTCAGAAGGCATACGCTTTTCGGAAGCCTTCGTTACCAACGCTCTGTGTGCGCCGAGCCGCGCATCAATTCTCACAGGTCTTTACTCCCATGCCCATGGCGTGATAACTAACGGTGATGGACCAACCATTCGCAATCAACCCGGACTAAAGGACGACCAAGTCACATTCGCCCATCTGCTTCGACAAACCGGTTACCATACGGCACTGGTTGGAAAGTGGCACATCCGTTCCTGGCCTACTGGCTTTGACCAGTGGATCATCTTGCCTGGGCAAGGTGTCTATCAAGACCCGGAGATGATTGCCAATGGCCATCGGGTGAAATTTCGGGGTCATGTTGAAGATGTGATTGGCGATCAAGCAGTAACATTCTTACAGCAACGACCAAAGGACAAACCGTTTTGCCTGCTCTATCAGTTCAAGGCACCTCACAGGACCTGGCTTCCCGCGAGCCGCTTTGAAAAGGCATTCGAGGATGTGGAAATCCCGCTTCCCCGTACTTTTGAGGACAAGCTGGAGGGACGCCCCGAAGCCGTTCGCAAGGCCGAGATGGCAATCGCTGATATGCCGGACTTTCGTGAACGGGGCGTACCGGAGTCGCTTCCTCGTGAGGAGCGGAAGCGGAGAAACCTTCAACTCCTGGTTAAGAATTACTATCGTGTATTACTTGGCGTTGATGAGAACGTCGGTAGAGTTCTGGATTTTCTCGACAAGAATGGTCTCGCAGAAAACACGGTGATTGTCTATTCATCAGACAATGGCTTCTTCTTAGGCGAGCATGGTTTATTTGATAAACGATTGATGTATGAGCCGTCAATCCGTGTGCCCATGATGCTACGCTTGCCGTCGCGCATAAAATCAGGTCGTGTCGATAGCAGCCATATGGTCTTAAATATTGATATTGCTCCAACCCTGCTGGAACTGGCAGGCGTTCCCGTCCCCTCCTGGATGCATGGGCGGAGCTGGCTGCCGTTGCTTGAAGGGCGCGAAAGCACTTGGCGGGATGCTTTTCTCTATGAGTATTACGAGTACCCGGCCGTACATTGTGTGCGCAAGAATCGTGGCGTGCGGACTGATCGCTGGAAACTAATTCACTTCTGGGAGCAGCCGGAAGAATGGGAACTTTACGATCTTCAAAACGACCCTGACGAAATAAAAAACCTGGCAGGTCGTCCCGAACACGCCGAGCGCATTAAGCAACTACGGGCGAAAATGGAAGGGTTGCGGCGTGAGGTTGGTGATGTTGATCGCCCAGGCCCCGCCTCGCCTGCTGGTCCCTGTACGAGCGGCATCGGAAATCGGTAAGATCAGGGTATTCAACTAAGTCAGACCCGACTCCAGCGCGCAGTGGAGAGTGCGAAGCAAAAATTAGATGAGCAGGCGCGCCAAGATATTGAATCCAAGCGCGACTTTTCTATTCTCCTATTCAGCCAGCTTCTCAACTCAATTGCTAGCGAAATACTCATTACACAAAGCCGCTCCAGTGATTTCTCATCAACCCTTGCCATATCTCTTGAAATCGGCGGCAAAGCGCTCATAGGGAGCTATTGAGATAGCGCTTCAGACAGCGCTCGTAGCAGCCTTGCACCGTCTCCCTGCCAGGCACTGCCATGCATACAAGCCAAGGTCTTCGGTTCTTCTGAAGCCAGTCTTTCCAACATCTCCCCGCCGTTTTTCGTATGCGAATAGTAGTCCATCTTATGACGAAAGGCTTCGCTCGGCCCAAGAATATCTGTCTGCGTGAGGGCAGGATGGTTCGCTCCCCCTTGTGTGAACAGATCGCCACACAATAGAGTTCGGGTTTGTTCTTCCAATAAATACCCACACTCCCAAGCATGCGGCAAATGTGGCGTATCGAACCAGCGCACCGAATGCTTCCCAAGCGAGAGACTCTCTCCGTCAGCCAGTGCAAGAGGGGGACGATCCGCAAGATCGCTTATGGAAGTCATCGCCGCGACTTTGCCACATACAGGCAAAGCTTGGGGAGCAATCGCCAGCCATTGGTTGAGCGATCCACACTCGTCGGCTTCAACGTGCGAAAAACCGAAGTAGCGAAGTCGTTCAACAGACATCACGCTTGAGACGGCTTCACGAACCAACTCGAACATCTTTCTTGGCCCGGTGTGGAAGAGTAAGGGTTCATCATCAACGATGAGGTATTGGTTGAACGAGAAACCTCCCAGCCCTCCTTCTATCGCCACTGGCGTGTTAATTCGATAGATCCGATCGGCAATTTCTTCGATATTGGTTCCTGACTGTGTATTGGTTGTACCCATACGATTCCCTCCTTCTATCGCAATGCTTTCACAACTTCAAGGTACGGTTCGGCAACCGACGCTCATCTGGTAACGCGTAATGATACGGCAAAACGAATCACTACCACAGAACTATTTTTTTTTGGGGGGGGTGAAATATTTTACGGCTCCTATTCCTTTGGCTTACAATCGGCGGCAATGCGGCTCATGGCGTGAATTGTGTAGTATGGAGCTGCCGGATAAGTCAACATAGCGATTGATGGCGGACAGCAGATGAAGGTGCAAAATAAAAGCAAGAAGCATAAGAAGAAGGCGCTTACGCAAATAGAACCATCGTAATAAATTCAATTCTTTTTTGCTCCCACCTTCTTCAACACAAGCGCAAGCGTTATCATAAGGATTTCCGAGAGGCCGCAGAATTGATTTCCCCTACGCAGCTTCCTCAACAAGAAGAGTCCAAAACAAAGAAAGCAAGCCGCACTGATTTGGAATTTGAGCGTCGTCTACAACGCTATGAAAAAGCCAGAGAGTGGCGCCGGCAAAGCAGCACGATTTCTGGCATCGCCCGGCAACTCGGCATCCATCGTCGTTCGGTTCGCCTCTATCTGCAATCGGAGATTGCCCCAGGCGGATGCCTCCAGCGAAGCGCATGCGAAGTCTGGACAAGTTCCAACCCTACCTCAAACAGCGCTGGAATGAAGGCTGTCATAATATGGCGGAGTTGTATCGCGAAGTTTGTAAGCAAGGGTTCAGGGGTGGTCAAAGAACCATGAATAATTACTTGTCGTCGTGGCGGGAGCAACTGCCGCCGCTGATGCGTAGAAAACGACGCGCTGCGATTGCCGATTACCCAATCCCGATTCACCCTCCTTCGACCCGTAAGACAACTTGGTTATTGTTACAGAAAGAAAAAGAGCGTACGGAGTTTGAGCAGAATTCCCTGGGCAAACTAAAAGAAATCTGTCCGGTAATTGAGAGTGTCGAAGAACTGGCAAGCGAGTTTATCAAGCTGGTGAGGAATCGCAAGGCGAAAGAGCTTGATGACTGGTTGGAAAAAGCCAGTAAGAGCAAGCTGGCAGAGATGAAATGTTTTGCCAACGGCATTCAGAAAGATAAAGCGCCCGTGGTTGCCGCCCTTGAATAAGAATGGAGCAACGGTCAGGTCGAAGGCCAGGTCAATCGCTTGAAGACCATCAAACGTCAAATGTATGGAAGAGGAAAGCTCGATTTACGATGAGCGAGGGTGTTGTACTCCGTCTGATAGATAAAAATGAAAGCCTCGATTTCATTGGCGGAAGATTGACTGCCGCTCATCGAAAGTGCGGCAGAACCAGCCTCAGTTGCAATAACCACCTTGTCGGACGAGGGCTTCGAGCGGATCGTCATCTGTTGAAGCAGTAGAAAATCTGGTTAGGTTGTCCGGTACAATCATCAGTCAGTCTCA
>JANMSG010000467.1:0-4344 GCA_031389065.1 Acidobacteriota bacterium
GTGGCTACGGTCATTCCAACTTCAGCGTGGAATAATGGGTTGAAGGCGACCCTGACCGGCAGTCTTCCGGTAGGGCCGTATTTCTTACAGGTAGAAGTCGCAGGCGTGGGCAAAGGAAATATGAAGCGGATCGAAATTCCCAGATTGAAGATTGGCAGTGAAACCCTCAAGCGCAAGCTGGCAATCAGTATCAGTGCGAAATCTGCAAAACCGGGGGAGAAAGTCGAAGTCAGAGGAAACTTCCGCGACGAATATAAATACCACATCTGGTTTTATTTTCAGGCAGACCCAAAGTATCGCTACCCGTTAATCATTACAAAGCAAGGCGATGGTTTTCTGGTTGGTAGCTTGTCTGAGCATTCCAAGCCAGGCGTTTATGATGTGCACGTTGGCGGCACTGACCTACGCCGAGAGAGCCCTACATTCGGGACTCAGGAAAGGTCCAACACCGTCAATTTTACCGTTGAGGCAGTGTCGACAGATTACAAACATCTCTTTGAAATCGAATTCCGAGGTATTGAATGTTTCAAGGAATCGGCAGACGGTCCAGGCTCTGACGAAATTTACATGGCAGGGTTTGTCTATCGTGATGCCAATCGAAGCGGATATACACCGCATTGGTCTGCTGTCTTTGACAGGGTTGACGCTGGTGAAAAAAGAATTGTGCCACGGGAATTCTTAACCTTTGGACTCACCGCAGAAGATGTTGACTATGACCCTAAAAAAAGACGTTACGGGTTGGACGAATACGTTATGGTGGTCGCCTTGGGCGAGTATGACGGCGATGGTAGATGGGATGGAACTGCAAAACCTTCCTCCACAGTAGCTAAGGATGCTGCGTATGTACTTCATGGAGGGGGATCGAGAAATCAAATGGTGGAGAAGGTCAAGCAATCACTGAGAACAACGATTGATAACGCTTCAGATGGATTTCCAGAGGATGATTGCCTGGGTGTTGAAGAATTGACCTTCACTCAAGCCGAAATGCAAAAAGCAATCTAATTTAATGGTCAACCTCTGGAAAAGTCTCTGCACTTCAGGGGCGACGACTCGCACTACCGAGCCATCTTCCATCTCAAACTCGTCAAGCCCATAAAAAAATGATGCCAAAGCAGGCAAGAGGTTCTGAAGGTTTATTCCATCTTGCCAGGTAGCCAATTTTTCAGCACACGAAATCGGCAGGCTTAGGCTTTCACGCCTGCTGCTAAAACAATAACCAATAAACCAATCGGCTGCGTGTTCGTAAAGACAGCCGATGACGCAAAGGAGAAACAACAATGAGAAAAACACAACTAAACAAATCAATCAGCCTGATGGCAATAGTGATACTTTTCGCGGTCTCGGTATTTGCTCAGACAAACCTACAGCGCAAGGTTGCCAAGGTTTTACCACCCCCGGCATCACCTTGCCCTGCGCCTCATTTCAACCCGTTTTTGTTGCCCAATCTGTTGCAGAACTTTACCTTCAACACAGTCGGACCCAATGGCACAACAACCAGTCATACTGGCGCTTTGCCTTACCCCTTTCCACCTTCGGCAGCCGCCAATTGGGGCGCTCATAACAGCAACAGCGGCGCGACGATTGTCACAAGGATGATTCCCTCCACCGGACCTCAAGGACCGCGTATGCTGCACATTAGAACCGGCGGCAATGAAGGCGGCGTGGTGCAGAACTTCAGTTCTAGGCATAAAGGACTTGGGAAAATCATTGGCGCTGTTTGGGTCTTTGTCAAAAGCGGAAATGTTCAACTTGGCATACACGCAGACGGCGCGCCAACTGCTTCTGTTATGAGCACGAAGGTAAACCAATGGGAACTTCTACAGGTTTGTAGCGAGGGCAATTCGGCAAACAGTATGATGTTCATCATCAATCAAGACCCGCAAGGCGGCGAGTTTTTTATTGATGCTGCTGCGGTTGTGAGGAGCAACTGAAATTGAAAATCCAGAAGGAAGTTTGGCATTCAGGTTTCTACCAAAATCTGAATGCCAAACTTTTCTCCTTGAAAATTGTGAAGAAAATGAGAGTAAAAATCAGGCAACTGGGTATTGTAAATTTCATGAAGAAATCAACTATTCATCCTGATCTGCAAAAACCTGCGTATGCACAGAGTAATTGTTACATCCTTGAGTGGTTGCTTTTCAGCTCACTTATCATCGCCGTGATTTTGGTCGAATGGTTCGGAGCAAAGGAGAAATTAGAAGTCAAAATTTCTTAACTTTCAGCGATTAGCGCATTCTTTATTGCAATAACCTATAGTTTCGCTATTATCGCAAGCGGCGTGTTCGGCGACTCTCGTGGTTGCTTGAAAGTCTTCAAGCAAAAGAATCAGGATAAGGACTCTTGAATAAATCACATCAATAAATTAAGCGAGAATTGCAAAGACTTCGGTTTGCGCATTATCGCCTGTGACGCGGGCTTCGCCGCCTTCGCCGACGTACATATCTATTTCGCTGCGGACGCCGAATTTGCCTTCGAGATAAATCCCCGGCTCAATCGAAAAACAGGTGCGCGGAATTAACACACGGTCATCTTTGGTCTCTAAATTATCAATGTTTGCGCCGTTGCCGTGGACTTCCGTATGGATGTTGTGCCCCGTGCGATGTATGAAGTAATCGCCGTAGCCCGCTTCACGAATCACGTTGCGGCAGACATCATCAACTTGCCAGCCGTGAATCGTTTGACCTTCGGCAAAGGCTTTTTTGACAAACTCAATTGCCGCATCGCGCCCGCTTCTCACAACCTGGAAAACTTTGTTGACTTCATCGGGAATCTCTTTACCAACAAACGAAGTCCAAGTGATGTCTGCATAAACGGAGCCCGGCTTATTCAGCTTTGCCCACAAATCTATTAACACGAAATCACCTTCTTTGATCGGCGCGTGATGGTCTTTCGTCGGACCGTAGTGCGGCATCGCGCTGTTTCCGTTGACGGCGACAATCGGCGGGTCGTTGGTTATCATGTCACGTGAAGCAAAACGATCCATGATGAACTGCTGTATGTCGAATTCGGTGGTTGGCGTGTTCGAGGTAATTCTGCGACCGATCTCTGCAAAAGCTTCTTTGACGCTTGCGTAAAGCCCACGCGCCGCTTCATCGTGCATAGCCAATTGTTCATCATTCCAGGCAGCCTCAAATTTCTGAACCAGATTAGCAGAGGTGACGGGTTCGACGCCGAACGAACGAATTAATTCAATAGTTCCAGCATCAACTCTCGAAAGATAAGGAATCGCCGCTTCCGGCGAATACTGCATTGCAACGCGCGGCGCTCGGCCTTGCGCCAGTGCCGTGAGCGCATTCTTCAAATGCGAATGGAGTTGTTGCCAGGGCAGATAGACTTGCTTGCTGCCGGGCAAATGATCGAGCACATCGCGCTCGATGGAATGAACGATGCGTGTTGGTTCGCCTTCTTGCGGCACCAGATAAAACCAGCGGCGCGTTGCGATATGACCTTCGCTTGGCATGGATAAAATGTTTGCCGCAATCGGATCGCTGTTTCTGAAACTGTAAAACAACCAACCGTCAAGACCCGCTTCTTTAAGGGCTTCCTGAATATCTTCGATCAACATTTGCCTCCCAAATTTTATTAATGTGGTGCGCCGAAATCGCACCGAATCTCTATCGTTGGGTGTATATAAACACCGGAGAACGCTCGCCTGTATTTCTGTTCAACAGAGTCACGTTCACAGGAACGCCTACAGGAAATAATGCTTTTATCTCAGCCTTGGGCAGCTTAAAAAAGACTCGTGTGAATGAGCCGTTCGTCAAAGCGTAGGAATCGTCGTATTTGGTATTTCCTGTTGCCGCGCCGTTTACTTCAATAACGATCTCGCCTTGCGCAAACCCTAATCCGTCAATGTAAACGAATTTCTTGTTCACTAGAATCGAGGTGATACCGAGCGCCGATAGAGGCGCGGTTCTGTTGATCAACGCATTGTAAGCGTTGGCTCTGCCTGACCCGGCTACCTTGGAAGCCAGAGGCAAAAGAGGCTCGGCTGTTGAGATGATGCGTTGTTTGATTTGCGCGGGAGTCAAGGTTGGTTCGTGGACTGCCAGAAGCGCCGCCATGCCTGTGACATAAGGGGCGGCAAAAGAAGTACCCGTGCTGATGGTATAGGAGGCTTCATTTGAAAGACCTGCGTACCCTCTTGGCACGGTGCTTAACACATCAACGCCCGGTGCAGCAACGCCTACGTTCCGGTGCCCTCGATTCGACCAGAAGGGAACCGCATCTGTTTTATCAACCGCCGCGACCGATATTGCATTGGTCAATTCGCCGCTCCATGCCGCAGGATATTCTGGGGCTACATCGAGATCGTCGCCGCTACTGGTTCCACAAACACCGTTG
>JANMSG010000529.1:0-18903 GCA_031389065.1 Acidobacteriota bacterium
CGATGACAAAGTGATTCTGGATTTTGCCGCGCAGATGGGTACGCTTGACCATTTAAATATGTTGACGTTGTTGACCTACGGCGACATCAACGGTGTGGGAGCGGGGGTTTGGAACGAGTGGAAGGACGCGCTGTTGTGGGAACTCTATCGCAAGGCGCGCTCCGTCTTACAACCGGATGCAGATGAAGGACGCGATCTTGAACGACGGCGTAAAAAGATTGCTCGTCTCCTGGCAGGTGAAGTGGAAACCGAAGGGGTGCGTAATCATTTTGCATCGCTGCCCGTGGATTATGTTCGCTCCACTCCGACGCAGACGATTATCGAGCATATTAAACTCGCGCATTCGCTCAAAACGCATGTAGTCAAGATGAGTTGGCGCATTAACAATCAAGCGCGTTGCACGGATCTGCATCTTTGCGCTCGAAATCAGCGCGGTTTGTTTGCGACAGTAGCGGGGGCTTTGACAGCCCAGGGCATCAACATCTTCAGCGTCCATCTCAACACGCGCGCTGATGGATTGGCGGTCGACTCTTTCAAAGTACGCGATTCGGATGGCGAACCGATTATAGACCCTGCGCGGTGGGATCAGATTGATTATGCGATTAAACGCGCCTTGAGCGGTGAACTGGATGTTGGCATGGCGGTGATGAAGAGATTGCGCTCGCAACACCGTTCCCCTAGACAAAAGCGGAAAATGCCTGCGCCGTTGCCGACACGCATTACCTGGGATCATCAATTTTCAGAGAGAAGCACGATTTTGGAAGTGCGAACCGGTGACCGCCTGGGATTGGCTTATAAGATTGCCAGCACGCTGACCGCTTTCAATCTAGACATCGTATTCGCAAAGGTCGCAACCGAAAAAAATCTTGCCTTTGATATTTTTTACGTCACAGATGCGAATGGAGAAAAGCTCGCAGAGATGGATTTATCAGCAATTGAAGAGGCGATTCGCTACGCGCTCAACGAAAAACAGATTGAACCGTATTGAAGCTAAGGATAAGAGAGCTAAGTTTGTTCTACTTTGCCTTCTCATCCTTGAGTAAAAATGCTGTTGAACACAACAGTTTGCAAAAGTCCAAATACAAGGAAACCCGACTATGAAAACAAAAATTGTATTTCAAGGCGCGTTGTGCGCTTTCGTAAGTTCATTAACATCCGTAACGGTTCTGGCTCAAGACCCAACCGTTGAAGAACGTCTTGCGAGTGTGGAAACGTTGGCGGGCAACGCACAAATGTCCGGCGACAACGCCTGGATGCTCGCCTGTTCGGCACTTGTGCTAATGATGACAGGTCCCGGGCTGGCGCTCTTTTATGGTGGTCTGGTTCGCAAAAAGAATGTCCTTTCGACGATGATGCAAAGTTTCGCTCTGATGGGCGTTATGACGGTGCTGTGGGCGGTTTACGGTTACAGCATAGCCTTTGCGGAGGGTACGCCATTTTTCGGCAATCTTGACCACTTGTTCCTGAAAGGAGTGGGCGGTGATCCGAATGCAACCTATGCGGCGACGATTCCTGCGCAAACTTTTATGGTTTTCCAGTTGATGTTCGCCATTATCACCCCTGCACTAATCACCGGAGCTTTTGCCGAGCGCATGAAGTTCAGCGCCATGCTGGCATACACAGTGCTGTGGGCTACGGTGGTTTACTTCCCACTGGCGCATATGGTTTGGGGATCGAAAGGATATTTAGCGTTGCCGATTCTCGGCGGGACAATTCCGGCGCTCGATTTCGCGGGCGGAACTGTGGTTCATATCTCTTCGGGTTTTTCAGCCTTGGTCTGCGCCATCTATCTGGGCAAGCGTTTGGGTTATCCGAAGATGCAGATTGCGCCGCACAGCCTGGTCTTAAGCGTTATAGGGGCTTGTCTGTTGTGGGTCGGCTGGTTTGGCTTTAACGCCGGAAGCGCAGTATCTGCGGGTAAGCTGGCATCCAGCGCATTCGTCGCCACGCACTTCGGAGCCGCAGCGGCAGTTCTAGGATGGTTGCTTGTTGAATGGATGAAGCAAGGCAAACCCACCGTGTTAGGGGCGATTTCGGGTGCAGTGGCAGGGCTGGTAGGCATCACTCCGGCATCCGGTTTCGTAACGCCTATGGCAGCGATGGCGATTGGCTTCATCACTGGCATCGTTTGCTTCTTTGCCGTGACCCAACTCAAGAAGCGGCTCGGCTATGATGATTCACTTGACGCATTCGGCGTTCACGGAGTCGGCGGGTTCACGGGAGCTATGCTCACCGGAGTCTTTGCGACGAAAGTTGTCAATGACGTATACAGTGGCAACCCTGTTGGCTGGCTTGATGGCAATCCTCGCCAAATGCTTAACCAGTTGATCGCCTCAGGTATCGCGATTGGTATGGGAGTGATCGGCACATTCATCATCCTGAAGGTCGTTGATTTGGCGATTGGTCTGCGGGTGACGGACGAAGAGGAGATCCAGGGACTCGATCTCTCGCAACACGGTGAAGAAGGGTATAATTCCGACCTGGACCTCATCACCAGCACGCAATCAAGCGCTGGTTATGCCGAGCCCAGCTTTGTGGCAACCCCCGAATCAGTCCGTGATTAATTCGATTGCAGATTGCGGAGATTGACATTAGACAGTTTTGAGTATTTCTCAAAACCTGAACCTCCACAATCAATAGGAGACAGATCCATGAAAAAGATTGAAGCGATCATTCGCCCGCACTTGCTCGAAAGCGTCAAGGATGCTTTACAAACCCTTGGCGTGCAAGGAATGACTCTCAGTGAAGTCAAAGGCTTTGGCCGTCAGAAAGGTCATACAGAAGTTTATCGCGGCAGCGAATACAAAGTCGAATTCGTGCCAAAGGTAAAGCTGGAAGTCGTCGTTGAAGATGAACTGGTTGATGACGCAATAGACGCAATCACCAAGACTGCGCGCACAGGCAAATTCGGTGATGGCAAAATATTCGTCTTCCCGGTCGAGGAGGCGATTCGCATACGCACCGGCGAACACGGAGAAAACGCCGTATAGAAGCCATTTGGCTTGATCTAATTTGTCTGTCAAGCATGAGCACTGAAGCCGAACTCGCAGATCTTTGTCTGTTAGAGATAGAGGGATTGGCTGGTGCTCTGCTCAAAGAGAAGCAGAAATATTAGATTGCGGAATGCGAATTTCAAAAACTATAGCCTGTAAGAAAATGGGTTCCTGGGAAAAATTCGGCAGCCCTGTACGGGCGGTCGTCTCTGACCGCCCCTTGGTGATATTGCTGTGATTTTCGAGTCGGGGCAACCCCCGTAAGGTCGCCCGTACAAATCATTGAAAGCCGCTTGTTTCTCATTTTTCTTGATGTCTATAGCATGATTACAATCTACATACTGCTTACCCAGAGGTTGTCAGATGCTCGAATATCTGGCTAATAGCAGAAAATCAACTCGCTAAGTTTTATACCGATTCGTCAAATATTTATTTAAGGAGACCCGTACAACTATGAAGAAACACAACCCGCTCATTCTTTCTTTCGGTTTATTAATGGCGCTCATCATGCTCTGTGGCAGAGATACGCGCGCTCAATCCACGATCTTCAATATCCCGTCAACCGATGTTGTGGCGAAAGGCAAGACCTATCTCGAATTCGATTTAATCACTCACCTGGAAAGCCATAAAAACGGCGGTTTTCAAGCCTACATTCCACGCGCTGTTTTCGGTTTAGGCAAGGGCGTTGAAATTGGCGCCAATGTTGCTTTTCTCGACGCGCTCGCAGATGATCAGCCAGTCGAATTCCAGCCGAATATGAAATGGCAGTTCTACAGCAATGAAGAACAAGGCGTGGCGGTGACAGTGGGCGGCATTGCGTATATACCGATCGTCCATCGAACTGGAACAGATGATTTTGGTCTTCTCTACACCACGGCGAGCAAAAAATTCAAAGGTGACTTTGGTCCACGCCTAACAGGTGGCGCCTACGGTCTGGTTGGACGCGATGACGGTACGGGCACGAAAGGCGGAGCCATCGTCGGCTACGAACAACCTCTACACCCCAAAGTAAGCTTCGTCGCCGATTGGTTCAGTGGCAAGAATAGATTCGGTTACGTGACTCCCGGTTTCGCTTTCACCTTGCCGAAAAGCACAATCTTTTATGCAGGGTACAGCGTCGGCAACGAAGGGCGCAAAAACAACGCCTTGTTCCTCTATTTAGGCGTCACGTTTTAAGGCGTCTTAAAACCAGAGTTACCCACGCACGCCTTGGAGAATCAAATAGGCAATCGCTGATATTTCTGTAAGATGTCAGCGATTGCCTATATTTTTTCATAGCTGTATTGTTTTCCTGCCCCAACGTCAGACAGATGCTGCACTGGATGGGAGTCAAAGATGCCTGTGACATCGAGTTCTGCTGTAGCGTAGACTGTCGAGTCTGCGCAAGTCTTGCGCCAAATACGAACTGGTAAGTAAGCGAGACTTAATTCCACTCAACCGCAGGCCCGATAGTGTACGTTACGATCAGGATTCCTAGTTGCACCTCCGCACAAGAGCCTAGAGACATTTCAATTCTCAACAGGGCTGAGTCGTTACTGCTTTTTCTTCTACCTCTTGCATCAGTTTTTCTTTTACAATAGCATTGAATTCACATTGAATTTAATAACCGGGGGAATGCTTATGATTAATGTAAATGAAATTCGTTCGCTGACAGATTTTCAACGCAACGCAAAATCTTATATCGGAAAGATGAAGAAATCGGGGCGACCTGTGGTGCTGACGGTAAACGGCAAAGCCGAACTCATTGTGCAGGATGCAGCTTCTTATCAGAAGATGCTCGATCTGCTTGAACAAGCCGAAACCCTTGCGGCAATTCAACAAGGGCTTGAACAGGTTGAACAAGGCAAGGTGAAGCCAGCGAAAGAAGTCTTTGCAAAAATGAGAAAGAAACACAAGATCGCGGGAAACAGATAATGTTTATCGTGGAGGTAACCGAGCAAGCCTCACGTGAAGCAGAAGAAGCCTATCTTTGGATGAAAGAGACTTCGCCCGAAGCGGCAGCGGATTGGTTTGAAGGTCTTGTAGAAGCGGTGAACTCTCTGGCGAATTTCCCCAAGCGATGTGCCCTTGCGCCGGAAAGCAAAGCCTTCAAATCAGCGATTCGCCAATTACTTTATAGACATTATCGAATTCTTTTTACCCTCGAAGGGAATGCGGTTTATGTTCTCCACATTCGCCACAAAGCCAGAAAACCTTTGCCTCCCGATGAAAAATGACCAAATTTGTTGTGTCGTCTATAGTTGTAAGACTTTCGCTCATCAGCGGCAAGATAGATTACCTGCGCGGCTTGAAAGAGAATGTCATCATGGGTCGCTTGATTCCTGCGGGAACGGGTATTGCCACTTTTGAGAGTCTTCTTTGATTTACAGTTGCGTTAGTCGCCAGATTTTTTGCCCTTAAAGAATTCTAGATACTGAGACGATGAGTGGGTTCGGCTTGCCTACTGCGTTCGAGAACGGCTTTTGTGAGTTGTTTGAGAATAGCGTTTTCACCCAACACATCTTCGGCTGACTTATAGTTTTTGAGCACTTGGTCAATCAATTCAATGTTAATTTTATCAGTTGTAGAGTCTCCTGAGCAGTTGGAGTTTTCACTCTACTGCTCTGTGACCATATATACAAAACTTCTTATGGATTCAAGATGTGAGTGATCAGTCATCCCATATTAGGATGACTTTTTTTCCTGCTTGACTACTAATAATAGTATGTATTTTGCGAGCCACTGTTTCTCTTACTCGAAGTTTTCTTTTACTGTTATCAGTAAACTTTATGGTCAGATAGGTACCTGCCAAATATTCAATCTGAGCAACATCTTTATAAGCTTTATAAGTAGTGACAAAAAATATATTTCTATAGGCAATATAATTTGTTGTAAATTCAAGGCGGGTTAAAAAAACTTCTAAGCAACCAATGAGAGTTCCGACTATTGCAACTATCATGGCGAGTTTGAAAATAATAGTCCCCCCTGACCAAAGAGCTATAAGCAGATCAAATTGAAAGATAACATAATAGGATACAAAGACTGCCACCGCGAGTACTATTAACTGAATTATTCGCGGGGTTTTTATTACATAAATTTCTTTTTCAGTCGTTTTAAAGTTTTCTTCCACCTTCATGATTGGTGAACCGCCAGCCTTTCTCGATCAATGGGATTATAAGATACGTCAGGGGGGTTAAGAAATTGTTTTGTGCTGAAAAATTCTGTTTGACAGTTGCTTCCAGGCTCAAACCTTAGTAAGACAAAAGAATCTGACAGCTGTAATCATCCTAAACCTGAATCAATGTTTCTCTAATGCTCAAAATCAATGCTTTTCGATGTGTGCGAAGACATTCGAATAGCATTGATTTCTTACCTACTGATGCGCTCCAGCGATTTGTAAATCGCTTCTTCAGTCGCTTCGATGACCGCTTCAAACAAGGGCGACATTGCGTTGTTCGGTAGCAATGAAACTAGTCGCGGGGCATTGGGGCTAGGTGAAGGATTTTTAATTCTCACTTCTGATGCCGTGGAAAAAGCTATGGCGTATTCACCGCTGCCGTTTGATGCGGACGACCCCGTGCGAGCCAGTCCCATCATTGCGCGCGCCGCTAATCTTCGCAGATTGCGCTCATCAAGCGGCGCGTCCGTGGCAATCACTATAATGATAGAGCCATCGGCGTGATCTGTGATCAGAGTCGTTTGGCTTCCCTCCACTGCACGTCCCTGTCTGTTCTTGTCGGGGTTTGCGCGTTCGAGTTCTTCTTTCAAATAAAACTTCCCCAATTCACGACCTACCGGTGCGCCTGCAATCGTCAGCACACCGCCGAAGTTTGATTGAACCAAAACGCCTACGGTGTAGCCGCCCAATGTGGCAGGCAATTTTCTTGATGAGGTGCCGATACCGCCTTTGAATCCAAACGCGACCGTTCCCGTGCCTGCGCCAAGCGAGCCTTCTTCAACTGCGCCGCCTTTCGCATTCTTTATCGCGCTATTCACATCCTCGCGGCTGACTCCACGACTGCGAATGTCATTTAAAAATCCGTCATTGGTTTCGCCAATCAAAGGGTTGATGGATTGCACATCTTCGTTACCCGGCAGCGAAATCATGTAGTCAATCAAGGCGTCGGCTACGCGAGGCACGTTGAGCGTTGAGGTGAGCAGAATGGGCGTTTCGATTTCGCCAAGTTCATTGACTTGCGTCGAGCCTGCGAGTTTTCCAAACGCGTTGCCTATGAAGACCGCCCCCGGACCTTTTTCACGAAACAGATTCCCCGCGTGTGGCAAGATCGCGGTCACGCCTGTGCGAAGGTTTGCGCCGCGAATGACGGTGGTGTGACCGACTAGAACCCCTGGCACATCTGTAATTGCGTTTACGGTTCCGGTTGGCAGAATGCCGATAGAAATGCCTAAATCTCGCGCTCGCGGACGTTCATTCTTGCGCATCGTTTGCCCCATCACGCTCACACACAAAATTATGGTTAGAAGAAAAGATTTCACTTGGCTCCTCGAAAATTACTGATGATTTTCTGCAACTGATGGTTTATCATTTTCTCACTGTCGCTTCAATTGAGGTTCGCTGATTTTGAGTGTTCTTTTATAAATTCAAAATCATTACTTTCGTATGCCCTCTTTGCTCCCGCTTAATTTTGTATACAACAATTAATATATTTTGAAGCTAATCTTTTAGCAGGAGGGTCCATGCTTCAGCACGCATTCGACGAGCGAATAGAGTTCGCTCTCATCAACGAAGGACTTGTAACACAAGAGCAATTAATAAGAGCGAGAAGTATCCAACAGCATTTGAGCGGCGAAAAGACGCTTAAAGAAGTTTTGGTAGATATGAATTGGGTGAATGAAAAACAGTTGGATGATTTCGTCCATCGGCAAAAAGCGAAACAGAGAGTCGGTGAAATACTGGTGGCGCGAAAGCTTGTCAAAGAGAGCGACGTGCAAGCCGCGCTCGAAGTTCAACGGAAAAACTCTCCGCGAGCCAAACGCATCGGTGAACTTTTAATCGAGATGGGGCTGATCGAAGAGCGTCACGTTATAGAAGCGCTGGCGGAAAAATTTTCTCTCAAAATCATTGACCCTGACATCAGCCTGATCGAAGTAGACCTGGTGCGTAAAGTCTCGCTGAAATATTTGCGTCGTCAATTTGCACTGCCTATAAAACTCGAAAACTCAAATTTACTGCTACTGGTTTCAGATCCGACAAACACCCATTTCATAGAAGAGATCGCGCGCTTATTTCAATGTCGCGTTCAACTGGCGCTAGCGACCAGCGCCGTTATTTTGCAAACGCTGAACATCGTTGATGCAATGCTGCAAGGCAAAGACTCAGGCATTGCCGATTATAACAAGGTCAAATATCACACCCTCGAAGCGCAACCAGTGCAGACCCAATCGCAGGACGACAGGGTCATTCAAATGGTTGACCAGATGATTCTCACGGCTATTGAAGAAGGTGCGTCCGACGTTCACCTTGAACCGATGGCGAACAAACTACGCCTGCGTTACAGACTAGATGGCGTTCTGGTTCACAAGATGGATTTTCCGCGCGACTACACGCCGCGCATTATCTCGCGCATTAAACTGCTCGCAGAAGCAGATTTGGCGGAACGCCGAAAACATCAGGATGGGCGAATCTTCATTAAAACAGAGACCCAGGAGATAGACATTCGCGCTTCGTTTTATGCAACTGTGTTTGGCGAAAACGTAGTGCTCAGGATCCTCAACAAAGCATCTCTCATTAGTATTGAGGCATTAGGACTTGCTCCAAACACCCTGAGAACTTATATAGAAGATGTGCTTGCCGTGCCTTCGGGCATCACCTTGATTACCGGTCCAACAGGTTCCGGCAAAACGACTACGCTCTATAGTTCGGTTGATTATTGTAACGACCCGACCGTAAAAATCATTACCTGCGAAGACCCTGTTGAATACGTTATTGACGGTATCTCGCAATGCTCTATAAATGAAAAGATCGGCTTGACCTTTAACGAGACGCTGCGCTCAATTGTTCGCCAGGACCCGGACATTATCGTCATCGGTGAAATCCGCGATAAATTTTCTGCCGATGTAGCAGTGAATTCGGCGCTCACCGGTCACAAAGTTTTTGCGACATTTCACACGGAAGATTCCGTCGGCGCGCTCGTTCGCTTAATCAACATGGACATCGAGACATCTTTGATTGCTTCAACTATCAGCTCTATTCTCGCGCAGCGATTGGTCAGAAAAGTCTGCTCTCATTGTCGCGTCGAATACACCCCGGAAGACCGCGTATTGCGTCGCTTCGTCCTGAAGCGAGAAGATTTGATCGGCTTCACGACGGTTCACGGCAAAGGCTGTTCGAGTTGCAATTTCACGGGCTACAAAGGCCGTATAGGCATATATGAATTGCTGGTTCCGAATATTGATATTCGCGATGCAATTTTGCAGAAGTTGACGATGCAGGAAATTCGTCAAATTGCTCTCGATTCCTGCAATCTCATCACCATGCAAGAGGATGGCATGGTGAAAGCACTGCACGGACACACAACGCTTGAAGAAGTATTAGAAAATGCGCCGCGCGTTTTTCATCACAGACCTTTGGAGACTTTGCTGGAAATCATTGGATAATCCCTGGTCCATAGCCCATAGTCCGCAGTTATTATTCAACGTCCATTGTTGATGATTGTGTTCAGAATGAAAATCAACATAAAATGCTACGGGCTACGGGCTTTGGACTAACGTAATGTTTTTCATCATCGGAACACACTTTTTCAGTTGGGGGCAAGAGCGCACAAATGACGCAATGCACTGCGGCAACTGCGGAACAGTCTTGCCTTTCATCGTCAAAAAAGGGATGCGATTCATCACGCTATTTTTCATCATTCCGGTAATTCCAATCAGTGGCGTGAAGCATATTGTGCAGTGCCCTAACTGCAGAACTCGTTATCAAGGGAAGGGAGCAAATTGATATTCCTTGATGAAAAAAAGGCATCACTGACATTTACCCTTTCCTGGAAATATCTTTCGGTAAAATAAATCAGACATTGCCAATGCCAAAAGCCGCTTATCTACTTGTATTTTCCCGCTGAGTAGTTATATCCTGACCGCCACGCGAACTCTACGCACAAGCGCTGTGTGACTCAATTAAACTCTGTACGCCCATCAGACTTTGTGCGCTGGAGACCATTACAACACGTAAGAGAAAGGAAACTATTGTGAAAAGAAGAAACTTCTTATCCATGGGAGTAGCAACTGGCGCAGTCGCGCTCCTCAATACAGGCTTATCTCCAGCCATAACCAGAACAAACGCAAGCAGTAATTTGCAAGCGAAGCGAAAGTTCAAACTCAATTATGCGCCGCATTTCGGTATGTTCAAAAACCACGCGGGCGCAGACCCTATAGACGAACTGAAGTTTATGGCTGATCAGGGCTTTACCGCTTTAGAAGATAATGGATTGAAGGGTCGTCCCGTCGAATTGCAGGAGAGAATTGGCAAAGAACTGCAACGCCTTAATATGCAAATGGGCGTCTTTGTGGCGAGCGCTGATTTCAATAAAGTGACCTTCGCATCGAGCAAGCAGGAAGATAGGGATAAGATATTGAAGGACATGAGGGATTCAGTCGAAGTCGCCAAGCGTGTGAACGCGAAGTGGAGCACAATCGTACTCGGCAGGTACGATCTGGGATTAGAGTGGGACTACCAGACGGCAAATGTAATAGAGAATCTGAAACGCTGTGCTGAGATTTTTCAACCGGCAGGGGTGGTGATGGTGCTTGAGCCTTTAAATGCGTGGCGCGATCATCCCGGATTATTCCTCACCAAGATACCGCAGGCTTATATGATTTGCCGAGCTGTGAACAGCCCATCGTGTAAAATTCTATTTGATATGTATCATCAGCAAATCACTGAGGGCAATATCATCCCCAATATCAATAAGGCTTGGGATGAGACTGCATACTTTCAGGTCGGAGATAACCCCGGGCGCAAGGAGCCAACTACTGGAGAGATGAACTATCAAAACATCTTCCGACACATCCACGCAAAAGGCTTTAAGGGCGTTATAGGCATGGAACACGGAAACTCTAAGCCTGGAAAAGAGGGTGAGCAGGCAGTCATAGATGCGTATGTGACTAGCGATAACTTTTAGGAATCTGCGATGGATCATCTATCCCGCCGTCGTTTCCTGGAACTCTCTGGCATCAGTGCTGCTGCCAATCTGCTGTCAATGGATACCCGTGCCTTGCCAGTCCCGAATCACGACCTCTTGATTCGGGGCGGCTTGGTTATTGATCCGAGCCAGCAACTTCGAACCAAACGTGACATTGCCGTAAGCGGCGGGCGAATTGTAGACCTGAAATCAAAATTGCCAGCGAAAGCCGCCAAGCAGGTGCTTGATGCAACCGGCAAGCTTGTCGTGCCAGGATTAATAGATCTTCACGCGCATGTCGCATATGAATCAAATCCGCTGGGCGTCCCTGTTGATGATTTAGCGCTCTTCACTGGAGTTACTACTTGCGTAAGCGCCGGCGATGTAGGACACACCAACTTCGATCACTTCAGGCGAACTTCAATAAACCAACTCCGAACTCGCGTTTTCGCCTTTCTACACATCTCCAAAATTGGTCTGACTCAATATCCTTCACCTGAGATGGTTGAGATAGCCAACGCAGAGATTGAATTAGCAGCAGAGAAAGTAGCTCGGAATCGAGACCTCATCCTTGGCATCAAAGTGCGTGTCGGCCGTGCCATCGTCGGTGAAAATGGCTTGGAGCCGCTACGCCGTGCCATTGCCGTTGCCGAGCGCTCCGGAGGTCAAGCGCGCGTAATGTGCCACATAGGTGATGCGCCAGACGATCTCACCAAACTACTAGATCTTTTGCGATCCGGCGATATATTAACGCACGTCTACAGTGGAGCCGGAAATAATATCGTTCAGAACGGCAAAGTATTGCCCGCTGCTCTTGCAGCAAAAGCTCGCGGGGTTATTTTCGATGTTGGGCACGGTGGCGGGAGCTTTGACTATACGATTGCCGAGCCAGCCATGGCTCAAGGTTTAAAGCCTGACACCATTAGCAGCGATCTTCATACGGTCAGCATGAAGACGCCTGGCAAGCCCTACCTGCCTTGGGTGATGAGTAAGTTTTTAAATCTTGGCTTTTCCCTGGAAGAGGTGATAGCCATGACAACGATCAATCCAGCAAGAGTGATCGGGCGTGTAGAGGGGATGGGAACACTAAAGGTTGGGTCTACAGCAGACATCACAATACTGGAAGTGGTCGAACAACCTTGCTCTTTTGTAGATACGCGAGATCATACACGTCAAGGAAAGCGGTTTATACGGCCAGTGGCAATCGTCCGTGCCGGGCAGTTATTCCTTCGACCGCCAACGACTGTGCTCCCATATCCATCGTAAGTGTTTTTTAATTCTGGCAGTTTTCACCTGGGTGGAACCGTTGCGCGTCGGCCTTTGACTGCACAATCCATCGTTCACAGACCGATTCACTACAATTTTACAGGTCCCATCCAAATGAACACCGCTATACATAAAATACCCCAAGGTTTAGAGACGTATGAAGACCGCCTGCAAACCTTGGGGTATTTATCTTTTCCAAATTTCAATCAGAAATTAGCGACGACGTTTTGCCGTTTTGGATTTTGATGCAGTCGCTTTCGCTTTTACTTTACCAGATGTTTTCGCGCGCCATTCAATCTTTCCTTTGCCGCGTCCCTTCAAATCTGTACGCGATATATTCTTTGTTGCATAACGGCTGTCGAAGCCTTTTGATTTGGCAAGGTTCGTAGTTTGAGCTTTCACATTTTCAGGGACACGAATGCTTTGCCCTTTCAATAACTCGCCGCGGGAAGACAAACGATTCAACTTCGCGACTTCTTGAATCGAAACACCATACTTCTTCGCAACGCTTGCAAGCGTGTCGTTACGCTTCACTTGATAAGAGATAATCTGAGTTTTGAAAGCAGGCTTTTCGGCGCGAGCGATAGTTCGATCAAGGCGCACAGCAGGTTTTTCTGCTCTCACGGCTCTTTCAGATTTTTCAAATAAATCAGCTTTTTCAACCTTTTCTATGCGCGCAGGTTTTTCGCGCTCTATGGGTTCGGCGCGCGCAATTACGGCTCTGCGAGTTCGTTGCTCTTCTGGTAGTTCAGCAAACGCGACTTCAAAGGATTTCTTCATACCTTTCGGCACTCGGATGGTGTAGCTTTGTCCGGGCGGCGTTGAGCCTCTGCGCAGTTCAGGGTTCAAATCTTGAACGACCTCATACGGCACGCCGATTAAATCTGCGACCACTTTCAGGTCGGTTTGATCAGCAATATCTGTGGTGTCGTAATGAATCGCGGGGTCTGGTCTGACATTGAAGCCATAACGCTTTTGGTTTTTGCTGACAATCGTAATCGCCAGAATAATGGGCACATAGTTGCGCGTCTCGCTGGGAATCAAGCCTTGTCTATAGAGTTCCCAAAAGTCTGCATAACCGCATTTGGCTATCGCGCCCGCAACACGATTTTCGCCCGAATTATAGGCAGCCATCGCCAGCAACCAGTCGCCAGCAAAATGGCTGTGCAACCATTTCAAATATCTTGCGGCAGCGCGTGTTGATTTTTCTGGATGCGAACGCTCATCAACATAAGCCGTTTGCGAGAGTCCAAACCGCGTACCTGTGCCAGGAATAAATTGCCAGATGCCTTTTGCGGCGGCGCGCGAAAGCGCGTTCGGCTTCCAAACGGACTCTGCTTGAGCCAGCCAGATTAAATCCACAGGCACGCCTTCTTCTTTGAAGATTTTTTCTGCCATATGGCGATAACGACCTGACCTCTGAAAACCAATCTCCATCGTTGAACGACCGCGCCCGGAAACGAAATAACTGAGGTATTGATAAACCGGAGGGGCTACGGAAAAATCGAAATCGTATTTGCCATAAATTCTAACACCCGTAGATGAAACCGCAGAAAGCTCGTTTTCATTGATGCTTGAAATATCATCAAGCAAAGCACGCTCTACATGGACAGCCGGCTGAACCTCTTGCTGCCGAGTTGAATTTGTGTTGGCAACAGAATTTGAGTTGGAAGGAATCGCTTTCGGAACTTCATAGCCATTGATACGTTCTACAAGCCCTATGTAGTAAGCGTCGAGCCGGGGGTTGGCACGAAGATTGACGCCGGACAACATAATGACATCCACCGCTTCATCAAACCAGCGCCGCGCCTCTTCTTTTTGACCTTTGTTAAAGGAGGCTTCGCCTTTTTTGAAGCTCGTTTCGGCGCGCTCCATGAGAGAATTGATGCTGTCCGTTTGAGGTTGCTGTGATTGACCCAGAGCCGTATTTTGGCTAACGGTTGAGATAAGCAATGTTGTAAGGATACAAAAAACAACATTGCGGCAAACAAGTTCCGCTTTTCTCATCTTCGATTATTTAACCTTTCGATTCGAGACTGATTTCGCTGGAGCGGCGATTCATAGGCGCTAAAACCTCAAAGCGCTTATTGCCGGGAGCTAAACAACCGCAATCCCAACCCTTTTCCCCTGCTCTTTCCTGAGTGGTGTGGTTATATCACGCTATTTTTGCTTGCGTCAATACAAGATACCGCCGCAACAAATTTGAAACAATTGCCTGTTTGAACCATTAGTAATTGGTTGTTTCAAGTACCCGAATCAAGTAAGGATTAGGCAAGACATGTACAGTAGTCTGTCTAGTCTGCTGCTGACAGGTTTGCAAGCCGCTTGGTACAATAAGAAACTGCGTTGACCTTCATCAGCCGCAGGTTGGACAACCTACGGTACCTCTCCTGTGTACGTCCTATTAAGTAGTCTGTAATGCGACTTTCAAAACTTGGCGCACATGGTCAGCAAAAACGAAATGGATCTCTTTCAATAAGTCCTTCGGTATCTCTTCCAAATCGCGTTTGTTATGGAGCGGCAAGATGATCGTCGTTACGCGCGCGCGACGCGCCGCTAAGACTTTCTCTTTTATGCCGCCGACCGGAAGTACGTTGCCGCGCAAAGTTATCTCGCCTGTCATGGCAACGGATCGCTTTACGGGTCTGCCCGAAAGCACAGACACCAGCGCAGTGGCCAAGGTTACGCCTGCCGAGGGCCCGTCTTTCGGAATCGCTCCTTCGGGTACATGTATGTGTATGTCGAACTTCTCGAATTTCTCTTGCGCAATGCCAAATTCATCGGCTTTCGATTTCGCCCAGGACAAAGCGGCTTGCGCGGATTCTTTCATGACACTGCCCAATTGACCGGTCAACAAAAGACCGCCTTTGCCTGCCGTAAGCAATGCCTCTATGAAAAGAACCTCGCCCCCTGATGGCGTCCACGCAAGACCTGTAGCGACGCCAATCTGGTCTTTTTTCAAAACCTCGTCAGGATAAGCTTTCGGCGGACCTAAGAATTCGGGCAGGTTTTTCTCGTTGACTTTGACTTGCAAGGTATCGCCTTCGGCAACCCGCCGCGCAATTTTTCGACAAACTTTCGCGATGTCACGCTCGAATTGACGAAGCCCTGCTTCGCGTGTGTACTGCTGAATGATGCCCCTGAGCGCGGCACGATTGATGGAAAGATGACGGGTAGTGATGCCGTGTTCCTCCACCTGCTTAGGAATGATGTGACGACGGGCGATTTCGACTTTCTCTTCTTCCGTGTAACCCGCCAAACGAATAATCTCCATCCTATCGCGCAACGCCGGGTGAATGGTGTCCAACATATTCGCAGTTGTCATAAACATTACGTTCGACAAATCGAATGGCACACCGAGATAATTGTCGCGGAAAGAAAAATTCTGCTCAGGGTCTAAAACTTCAAGCAGAGCAGATGAAGGATCGCCACGAAAATCCGCGCCTACCTTGTCAATTTCATCGAGGATAATTAACGGGTTGTTGGTTCCAGCCTGCTGTATGGATTGTACGATGCGTCCGGGCATAGCCCCTATGTAGGTGCGACGATGCCCGCGAATCTCTGCTTCATCATGCAGACCGCCTAAACTCAAGCGTTGAAACTTGCGATTTAAAGCGCGAGCAATCGAACGTCCGAGACTGGTTTTGCCAACTCCCGGAGGACCGACGAGGCAAAGTATCGGTCCTTTTACTTTGTCTTTGAGTTTGCGAACCGCCAGTGATTCAATGATGCGTTCTTTGACTTTTTCAAGACCGTAGTGGTCTTCATCTAAAATGGTCTGAGCGCGTTTCAAGTCCAGATTTTCTTCTGATGATTTCGACCAGGGGAGCGCCACCATCACATCGAGATAGTTGCGTAAGGTGGCGGCTTCGGCAGCATCCGGGTGCATTCGCTCAAGTTTTTTGATTTGCCGTTCGACCTCTGTAGCAACTTCTTCAGACATCTTGGCTTCAATCATTTTGTCGCGATATTGGGCGATTTCTTCGGTTATTTCGTTGCCTTCGCCAAGCTCTGTTTGAATCGCTTTGAGTTGCTGGCGCAAATAGAACTCGCGTTGCGAACGGTCAATTTCGCCTTTGGCTTGCGAGTTAATGTCTTGCTGAACGCGCAGCACATTGATCTCTCGAATTAAAAGTTCATTGACGCGCAGGAGACGTTCGGTAGGGTTGAGTTTTTCAAGAACACTTTGCGCATCGGACACTTTCAAGTCGAGGTTTGAAGCCGCGACATCGGCAAGGCGACCGGGGTCATCTAAATTTGCAACAATCGCCATGACTTCCGACGAAATATTTTTGCCAAGAGTTATGGCTTGCTCAAGCGAGGAGCGGACATTTCGCGTCAGCGCTTCCATCTCCAACTCATCGGAATGGGTTTCCGGCTCTGGCACAGGTTTGATGTGCGCCAACAGGTGCGGCAAATTGTCGTCGAAATGCGTGATGCGGGCGCGCGAAAGACCTTGCACTAAGACGCGAATGCGACCGTCAGGCATCTTGAGCATTCGCATAATCATTGCCGCGGTTCCGTAGTTATAAAGGTCGCTGCCGACAGGTTCCTCTTTTTCTAAATCGCGTTGAGCCGTAAGGACAATCATTCGATTCTCTGCCAAGGCTTGTTCAATGGCACGTATCGAGCGCTCTCTCTGCACAAAAAGCGGCACAATCATATAAGGGAAAATGACAATATCTCTGAGCGGCAACACCGGTAAAGAATCCGGTATTTGCACCTGTTCGTCTGTATGACTTATCTCAATCTCTTCGGTTTCGATTATTGATGACATATTATTTCAGTGTTCTCGCACTCTATTTTCAAATAGTAAGATCTCAAAAATGCAGCTTTTGATAGACAGTCGTGTGTGAATCCCTGTCCTGACTGTTAACGTAGATTGTAACCTACTCAAGATAGAAAGACCAAAGCCTTCGGGCAAATGAAGATTGCAGAGTTCAGGATGCGAGAAGCAAAATGAGCAAAGTACACGCTTTGAATCTGCTTTTTTATTAGAATTACTGAGCCCTGTTGAAAATTGAAATGTCGTATGGTTCTCGCGCCGGAGGCGCACAGGAGATTAGCCAGTGGAGAAGCCACTGGAAGGCGAATGTAGATTGAATTTCGCGCTCTGAAGGAGCGCAGGAAGCCTGCGGCAATTAACCTCGGCTACGCCCTTTCAGGGCTTGGGGAGTTGGTAGGACTTGACCCCAGTGGCTGCACCACTGGCTAATCTCCTACACCCCTTCGGGGCAAATATTTTTGAGTAGTCACATTTTTTTTTCTTACGATTGATTTACTTTCAGCCTGAAAGCCGCGTTATGACATGGAAACCAAACTTTCCACATATTTTATTTAGAGGGTAAACAATGACTAGACATGCAACTTCACAAGAAACGAATGAAACACCTATAGAATTATCATTTTTCCAAATGTATACCAGTTACTGGGTTTCGCAAGCGATATATGTGGCGGCGAAATTGAGTATCGCAGACTTGCTGGCCGAACGACCGTTGCGGCTTGATGAATTAGCAGCGACAACCGAAACACATCCTGAAGCGCTTTATCGCCTATTGCGTGCGCTTGCCAGCGTAGGGATTTTTGCCGAAGGCGAGGATGGAAGATTTACCTTGACGCCGCTGGCTGCTCCTTTGCAAAAAGGTAAAGGCTCTATGCGCGCCATGGTAATCCATACGGGCGAGAAACCGTCCTGGCAGGCTTGGGGTGAATTGCTTCACAGTGTGAGAACCGGTGAAACAGCCTTTATAAAGGCGAACGGCTCAGAGGTCTTTCCATACTACGCAGAGCATACGGAATCGAAAGAGCCTTTCGATGAAGCGATGACTGAATTTTCCGACACCGTGAGCGAAGCCGTCATCAAGGCTTATGATTTTTCTCCATTCAAAAAAATTGTGGATGTCGGAGGCGGTCATGCAGGACTGATGTCTTCCATCCTCAAGGCGAACCCGAATACTTCCGGTGTTGTCTTTGACCTTCCATCCACTGTCGTAGGAGCGCAAGAAAGGATTGACGCAGAAGCGTTGAATGATCGCTGTGAAGTTGTCGGAGGTGATTTCTTCCAGGCAGTTCCTACAGGCGGTGATGCGTATATCCTGAAATTCATCATTCACGATTGGGACGAGGAACGAGCCCTGGCAATTCTCAAAAATATTTATCAAGCGATGCCACAGGGCGGAAAACTCCTGCTTGTTGAAACGGTAATCCCACACGCCAATGACCTTTCTTTCAGCAAGCTTATGGACCTGCATATGCTCGTGATGACTGGAGGTCGAGAGCGCACAGAAGCTGAATATGCAGCGCTTTTCGCGGCGGCGGGTTTCAAATTGAATCAAATCGTGCCGACGGAAAGTATGATGAGCGTATTAGAAGCTGAGAAGTAAGAATACAATGATGAATCAGAGACCGTGAGAACAGTAGGCAGTCGGCAGTTCTTGCCTGAGATAACCATACTGCTTACTGCCTATATGAGCGGCACACCAGGAGACCGAGTCAAAGCGGGAAGTCAGAACCGGGAGCGGTAGCGA
>JANMSG010000599.1:0-6193 GCA_031389065.1 Acidobacteriota bacterium
ACCTTTCAAGCCGCCTTTGTAGCCTAAACTTCTGAGGATGTACATCAAATCAATGTGCGCTTGATTCATCTTGATGCCAAAGAATCTTTCAATAAAAGGCACATCAAAACATTTGCCGTTGTAAGTGACGACTAACGAATAGCGATCAATGTCGCGCTTGAAATCATCGAGATTATCGCCCTGTACATAATGAAAGATTGATTGCCCGTCGTAGAGCGCAATGGTGGTGATGGTATCGCCATAATTCAAGCCCGTCGTTTCAATGTCCAGGTACGCGATGGAATGACGAAAGTCAGGGAAGAAACGCCAGTGTTGATTCGAGGGTAACAGTTCGACAAAGTAATTCGGGTTATTGTGTTCCAGATGCTCAAACGAGGTTTTGATGTGATGGGTGAAGGTGGAAGCTTTTTGTCGCGACAAATACTCAAGCTTGGCATTCAACATATCTTCCCAGCAGGTGATGCCGGAACGCCATAGACTTTGCTCTACAATAACGCTACAGCTGGGTATATGACAAAAAGTATTCTTCAACATTTACGTTCAAACTCAGACTTTCTCTTTGTGGGTATTGCCTTTTCGTGGTGTAGAAGTTGGTGGCAACCCAATCCATCTTAGCAGAAATGGCTTCCCAATTGAAAAAATCTAGTGTGCCGCAAGACGATTGTCAACCAAGGGAGGACGTAACAAAATTGCAAATTTTTAAAAACAGGTTGAGTCAAAAAAGAAATCTGTCTATACTGGGCGCATCTCCGGTAAAAAACAGTATGCGTTTTGATTCAAATAACGAAAATAAATACTTCCTAATGTGCGTAATGTACCGATCAGGTCTGCCAACTTTGAAGGAGCTTTTTTCGTATGTCCAGCGTATGCGAACGTTGCAATGAACGGACCAGTTATATCATGAGCATCGCCCGATTGCCTGAACTCGAGCCTGTGGCTCATCTTGGCTATCGGCAGGTTTGCTCTGCGTGTTATGACGATTTACTGGCCGAAGCCAATGAAGTAGAAGAACCAGACGAAGACCGCCGTCAAGGTGATCGTGTCGCCGTCTCTATCAAAGCGCAGGTCGAAGGCAACACCTCGACCCTCGAAGCTTTTTCTGAAGAGATGGCGATTGAAGAGATCAGCCTGGCAGGTCTGCGCTTGCACACCCCTAGAGATATAGAGGTGGGTTCGATTCTTAAGATCAAGATAATCGCACAGGATGTAGAGATCACAGCGATAGCCGAATCCGTATGGCGCGATGGCGGTCAACGTAGCGTCGGGTTGAAACTGGTTGAAGCAAACGAAAACTGGGAACAATTCTATTACGTTATTGCGCCTGATGAATGATAGTAGATGCCAGATGCCAGATGTCAGATGTCAGTTATCGGAAAATAAACTCATTACGTCTCTTTAGTTTTTACGGCTGATTACTAACATCTAACATCCGGCATCTGACATCTATTCTCATCTTACATGTTTGTATAAGCTATGTGTCCAGAGCGGCTGTCTTTTCCGGTTTCGTTTCAAGTCCTGGTGATGGATCTGTCGCGTTACGCGGGCGACGAAGGCGAGATCACGGTCAGTGGTTTTCCCAACCGAGCCGAGGCGATTGAATACGCCCGTCGCCGCGTCCGCGATTCCATAGAAGAACTTCGCAAGTCAAATCAAGCAACCGTAGAACTCAAGCAACTCTACTTCCTATTCGGGGAAGATGCTCTTGTGCCTGGCGACCCTGCCTACAGTGCCTCAAGCGATTTGGACTATTTTTTGCAGCATCCTGCAACACAGGAAGAATGCGACTGGTCGGGGATAGAAAAAAGACTCGGCAACTTGATTATTCAGTCCTCACGGCAATAAGCTACACATTGGTCAATTCAGCTTGTCCATCATCTCTTTTGAGAATTTTTTTTTACGGACTGGGAAAAGGATGAAACGAACAACGATCTTTTTGGTTGCGCTCCTGCTTGCCACCTCTTATGCGGCAAGGGCGCGAAATCTGAGTCTGGAGCCAGCCCAGGCAATTGACGCGACGGCTATATACAAAGCGGGAGAAGAGCATTTCAAGAACGGACGTTATGCGGATGCGGTAGAAGAATTCAAGAAAGCCATAGTAATTCGTTCGGATGTTGCAGACTTTCACTATTCGCTTGGAAGCTCTTATTACAAGTTGAAAAAATACCAGGAGGCAGTCAACGCTTATAAAGCCTCCATTCGTTTGAAACCGGATGACGCGAGTGCCCATATTTTTCTCGGCAATTCATTAGATTATCTGGGCAAAACGGATGAAGCGATTGGCGAATATCAGCAAGCCATAAAAATCAATCCGCAAGACCCGAATCCATACTTTGAAATGGGCGTGGCCTATTACAACACCAAGCGGTATAACGAAGCGCTGGAAGTTTATAAAAGAGGCGCGAGCGTCAAGCCTGACTATCCAAAACTGCAATTCAACCTGGGCGAAACCTACAAGAAGCTGGAACGCAACCAAGAAGCCGTTGAAGTTTATAAATTGGCGGTTGCGCAGAAGGCGGATGACGCGGAAGCGCACAAAGCGCTCGGCGATGTCTACGAACGCTTACAGCGCAGACCGGAAGCGACAGCCGCTTATCAACAGGCAATCAAAGCGAAGCCCGATTATGCAGAAGCGTATTTCGGGCTAGGCAATGTGTACTACAACACCAGGCAATATGTGCCAGCCGCAGATTTGTACAAGTCGGCGGTTCGTCATCGTCCGAATTGGTCTATGGGATATACCTATCTTGGCGACGCATACTACCAGATGGAACGTTTCCAGGAAGCGCTAGCCGCCTATCAGGAAGCGGTTCGCTTAAAGCCTGATGACGGAACCGCGCATTACTGGTTAGGTCTGACGCATTTGAAACTGGGTAACCGATCGGGAGCGATGAATGAAGCCACGATTTTGAAAGGGCTGAAACCAGAGCTCGCGGAAAGATTGTTAAGCCGAATGTGAAAATGACAGAGAATATGAAAAACAAGCGCTGGCAATCAGAGACCGCCGTTTGCAATGCTCTAAATATTAAATCAACAGAAAGCCCTTTCAATCCATGACAGCGATACCAATGACAATAAACAAAACAACCGCGCATTTGCGCTGCATTGAAACAAACTGCCGCGCAACTTTTGCGATAAACGAACGCCTCTACGCCTGCCCCGCTTGCACAGGGCTGCTCGATGTCGCTTACGAATTTGATTTGCCTTCCGCAGATGAATTGAAAGCTCTGTTTAAATCGCGCAAGACCAGCGACGCAGAAATTGACCGCAGCGGCGTTTGGCGTTTTCGCGAATTGCTTCCTTTCGTAAACGACTTCTCAAACATCGTCACCATCGCTGAAGGCAACACGCCGATCTACACAGCACCGCGCTCTGCCGAATATGCCGCGCTCGACCAGCTGCGTTTGAAACATCAAGGTATGAATCCCACAGGGTCGTTTAAAGACAACGGTATGACTACGGGGGTGACGCAAGCAAAAGCACTCGGCGCAAAAGCCGTTGCCTGCGCTTCCACAGGCAACACCTCTGCTTCGATGGCGGCTTACGCGGCGCGTGCTAGTGTGCGCGGCATTGTCTTCATTCCTGCCGGGCAGGTCGCTTACGGCAAGCTTTCGCAGTCTTTAGAATATGGCTCGCTGGTTGTCGAAATCGAAGGAAATTTCGACGACGCGATGCGATTGGTGCGCGAGCTGGCTCAGGAGTCGGAACTCTACCTGCTCAACTCCGTCAATCCTTTTCGACTGGAAGGGCAAAAGGCAATCGCCATTGAAATGATGGAGCAGTTGAATTGGGCTGCGCCTGATTGGCTGGTCGTGCCGGGCGGTAATCTGGGCAACTCGTCGGCGATTGGCAAAGGCTTGTTTGAGATGCGCGAATTGGGTTTGATTGATCGTTTGCCTCGCCTGGCGGTCATTCAAGCCGATGGTGCATCGCCGCTCTATGAGTATGTTCATTCAGATAATAAATCGGTCTTCCAACCATTTGAGCATCCCGCGACGCTTGCGACAGCCATCAAAATCGGCAAGCCCGTATCGTGGCAGAAAGCTGTTCGCACATTAGAATGGACAAACGGTGTGGTTGAGCGCGTCACCGAGCAAGAGATCGCCGATGCGAAAGCCATCATCGGGCGCGACGGCATCGGTTGCGAACCGGCGTCAGCAACCACGCTTGCGGGAATCAAGAAACTCGTTGCGGCCAGGGTGATCAAAAGCGATGAAAATATTGTCGCCGTGTTGACCGGCAATGTCATGAAAGACCCGACCTATTCCATCAACTATCACACGGACAAACTGGCGATTGAAGAAGCGGGCGAACTCCGCGCCATCAAAGGCAACTTCGCAAACTTTGGCGTGCACGTCGCCGCTGACAAAGAGGCGATCAAAAAACTAATCGGCCTGTAATGGCTCGATATGTTTTATCCCTGTAGCTCCAGAGGAGCGACCTGTTTATAGAAATCTTCTCAGCGATTCTCAGATCGCTCCTCTGGAGCTGAAATTTCGCACACCGATTTATGCACACACTTTGCTTAGTTGTTCGAGCAAGGTGAAGCATATATAATCTCGCCGTCCATCACTTGCGCTGCTTTTATGACGCGCGCAGGTTTTCTACTCACTAACAGAATCGTTTGCCGCAATCAAACTACGCGAATACTCAAGGGCGAAAGAATCTACCAGCGAAAGCTAGCGCGTAGAACTTTAGCGAGCTTGTTGTCGCAGTTTTGTGCAAACAAGAAATTCAGTAGATAATCCATCAGGGGTTGGAGAGAGATCATGTCTTGCAAGTCCTCATCGTTTCAAGGAGGAAATAATATGTGGGAGAGTAGGAATTGTGCACGAATCGCGCCGAAAATTTTCACTGTATTGACAATCGTTTTTTGGCTTTTGCAATCAAGCCCTACGATCTGCGCCGAATCACTAGCCAATCAAGCGCCAGCAAACACCAATGCCAACGCCGCACCAACAGAGGTGCGAAAATTGGAAGTCGGCAAGCCCATTGAGCGCGAGTTGAAAGGCGGCGAATCGCACACCTACGAAATCACTCTGGAAGCAGGGCAATACTTCAACGCTGTCATTGAGCAGCGCGGCATTGATGTCGTCGTGCAAGTCATCGCTCCCGACGGCAAACAGGTAGTGGAAGTCGACAGCCCGAACGGTGATAAAGGCGATGAGCCTGTCATGCTGATAAGCGAAGCGGTAGGCGTTTACCGAGTGAATGTGAAGTCGCTCGAAAACAATGCGCCCGTCGGCAAGTATCAGATTCGCATTACCGAACTTCGAGCCGCTACTGAACCAGACCGCGCTTTGATCGAGAAGAACCGCGTTTTGGATGAAGCCACAAAATTAGCCGACGAAGCCGAGAGTCTTAGCAGGAAAGGCAAATATGATGCTGCATTGCCACTTGCCGAACGTGCTTTGGCAATTCGTGAGAAGGCACTGGGCGCAGAGCATCCCGATACGGCCATTTCGCTTAACAGCCTTGCTGGGCTGTACTATTTCAAAGGCGACTATGCGAAAGCTGAGCCGCTCCACACTCGCGCTTTGGCAATTCGTGAAAAAGCACTGGGCGCTGAGCATCCCGATATTGCCGCTGCGCTCAACCACCTGGCTGCGCTTTATCACTCAAAAGGCAACTATGCGAAAGCCGAGCCGCTCTACATTCGCGCTCTGACAATCAGTGAGAAGGCACTGGGCGCAGCGCATCCCTCGACGGCCCGATTGCTCAACAATCTGGCTTTGCTTTATCAAGCAAAGGGCGACTATGCGAAAGCTGAGCCGCTCTACATTCGCGCTCTGGCAAGTAGTGAGAAGGCACTGGGCGCAGAACATCCAGATACTGCTCAAGCGCTCAGCAACCTGGCTATGCTTTATCAAGCCAAGGGCGATTATGCGAAAGCCGAACCACTCCATCTTCGCGCGTTGGCGATTCGTGAAAAAGCACTCGGCACAGAGCATCCAGATATTGCCCTGTCGCTTACTAATCTGGCTGCGCTCTACAACTCGAAAGGCGACTATGTGAAAGCCGAGCCGCTGTTGATTCGGGCTTTGGCAATTCGTGAGAAAACCCTCGGCACGGAACATCCCTCAACCACCTTTTCGCTCAACAGCCTTGCCGGGTTGTACAACGCAAAAGGCGACTATGTGAAAGCCGAGCCTCTCTACATTCGCGCTTTAGCGATTCGTGAAAAAGCACTCGGCGC
>JANMSG010000624.1:0-15282 GCA_031389065.1 Acidobacteriota bacterium
ATCCAGGTCGCCAGCGAAGATTCAAAACGAAATTCCGGCAAGGCGCGAAAGATTTTCAAGAAGATTGCCTGCGAAATATCTTCGGCAAAAACCGTATCACCGAGCGAATAAAACACAAGGTTGTGAACGCGCTCGCGATACAGCTTATAAATAGACTTCTGCGCCGCGCGGTCGCCACCTTGTGCAGAGATAATCAGTTCTCGCTCTCGCAGATCAAATTGTGATTCCTGAGCATTCATCGGAAATTATTGTAAACTAAGTCTATAAGTAATTAGACACAGGCGGCGGGACTTTCTTCCGTAAAAAAATAGCAAAATAATTTTCTTATCGTTTTTTGCACTTTTTTGACATTTACCGGCTCGCGCAAGTATGTTTTGAGTATGTCCTTGACGAAAACATTAGCCGATTTTTTTTCGAAAGCAATCCGCGACAGAGGCTCCCAATATTTCAGGAGCGGCTTGGTATTCCTCCAAAAGGCAACCTCTAAATCGCTTGAGGCCAGAGTTCGCGGCTCCGCAAACTATAACGTAACGTTAGAAGTCCGCAGGAAAAACCTTCTGGTCACTTGTTCCTGTCCATACTTTGATGAAGATTATTGTAAACATGTATGGGCGACGATGCTCGCGGCAGAAGCCAAAGGCTATTTGCTGGAAGCCAGCCGGAGCGTGCAATTTCTGGACACCGATGGAAGCGCATACTCCGAAGATGACTATGATGACGACGAGGAAGAGTTTTCCCTCGATCCGAAAAAAGCCATCGCCAATATTCTCAACCGCACGCTGTCTAAAAACCTCACGCCGCAAAATATGCCAGCGCCGGTCGCGCCTCCGGTGATTTGGAAAAAGCAGATCGAACAAGTCAACGCTTCGATGAGCCAACGGCAAACCTACGCTTACGATGTCTGGCCGCAAGGGCGCGAAGTTTTGTATGTCATAGATATTCCTGCGACCTTGAACCATCAAGGCTTGATACTTGAATTACATTCGCGCGAAAGAAAAATCAATGGCGAGTGGAAAAAACCCAGGTTAATGAGCGCCTCGAAAGATGTAATACAGAAATTGCCGAACCCCGCCGACCAGCAAATTTTATCTTTACTGGTCGGCGCTTCAAGCGACACCTATGGCTCTTATTATTCCTACAGCGCTTCATCAAGTCGCTTTCGCATCGTGCACCCTCTGGAGCAAATTCTTATTCCTATGATTTGCCGCACCGGACGTTGCTGTTTGAAATCTCCGCAGGGTGTTATCGGCGAAGTACCTATAGAGTGGGACGAAGGCGAGCCTTGGCAATTCTGGGTGGAAGTTCATCCAGATGTTTCCAGTGACGCGTATTTCCTGAAAGGTTCTTTGCGACGCAATGAAGAGAAGAGAAATCTCGTTGACCCGCTGTTGATGATTACGGGGGGATTGGTTTTCTGGCAAGACCTGGCGGCGCGGCTCGATGATCACGATGCTTTCAGTTGGATCACGGTGCTCAGAAAAGAAGGCTCGCTCGTTGTACCTGCAAATGAGCAGGAAGAATTGCTCGAAAAGATCCTCTCGATGCCCAGATGGCCGCTCCTTGATTTGCCAGAGGAGATTCGCTTTGAAGAAGAGCTCCTGACTCCTTCGTCGTTGATAAAGATCAAGCAACACGAAAGCCGTTACCAGCGCGACAAAAAACTGGAAGCGGCGGTTTACTTCGATTACGACGGCACCCTCATCAAACAAAATCAAACCGAGAGAGGCTTTTTTCAAGCCGACAGCCGCAACTTTATTCTCCGCGACCAGGCTTTTGAGCAAGCCGCTTCCGAAAGACTTTTTCACCTGGGCTTTCGAGCGATCAATGAATATCAGCCCACAGGAAGGTTGGAGTTTCCATCAAACAAGCTGCCGAAAATCGCCAGAACCCTGCTTGCGGAAAATTGGCGCGTGGAAGCGGAAGGCAAACTCTACCGTCAGCCCGGCAAAATTGAAATCGCCGTTTCATCGGGCATTGACTGGTTTGAACTCAACGGCAAGGTAGAATTCGGTGATACCTCTGCGGAGTTACCTGCTCTGCTTGCCGCGCTCAGACGTGGAGAAAGCACTGTGATGCTCGATGACGGGACGTTCGGAGTTTTACCCGAAGAATGGTTGAAGAAGTACGCGATGCTTGCCGAAATGGGCGAAGATAAAGAGACGCATCTGCGTTTCAAGCGCTCGCAGGCAGGATTGCTTGACGCTCTGCTTGCCGCACAGCCCGAAGCCTCTTTCGATGCAGGTTTTCAAAAAGCCCGTGACGAGTTAAAGAATTTCGCTGGTATCCAAGCCGTTGACCCGCCTGAAACTTTCACAGGCACACTGCGCGAATATCAACGCGAAGGCTTGGGCTGGCTCCATTTCCTTAGACAATTCGGCTTCGGCGGCTGCCTGGCCGACGATATGGGCCTCGGCAAGACCCCGCAAACCTTAGCATTGCTCGAGTTACGCCGCCAACAACGCGCCTTGAACGGCAATGTGCCTGAAGAAATCAAACCTGCTAAAAAGAAAACGAAAAATAAAAAATCAGCAAACGACGAGAAATCATTAAAAACAGATGGCAGCACTTCTCCAGAGCAAAGCCTTACGGCTTCTGCAAAACGACCCGCGCCTTCGCTGGTCGTGGTGCCGAAATCTCTGGTCTTTAACTGGAAAGAGGAAGCCGCAAAGTTCACGCCGAAAATGCGAGTGCTTGACCACACGGGCGGTTTTCGTCGCAAATCAACGGAGCATTTCGACGATTACGATGTGATTTTGACAACCTATGGCACGCTCAGAAACGATGCGTTGCACTTCAAGGATTTTCAATTCGATTACGTGATTCTGGATGAATCGCAAGCCATCAAAAACGCCAACACCGAATCGGCGAAAGCCGCCAGACTCCTGCGCGGCGATTACAAACTCGCTTTGAGCGGCACGCCTATCGAAAATCATCTGGGCGAATTGTGGAGCCTGTTCGAGTTTCTAAACCCTGGACTACTAGGCAGCGCGTCTGTCTTTAAGTTGAGCGGCGCAGGCTCGCGAAATGTAGATGAAGAGACGCGAGACTTGCTTGCCAAAGGACTCAGACCTTTCATTCTGCGTCGCACGAAAGATCAGGTAGCGAAAGATTTGCCGGAAAAACTTGAGCAGACGATTTACTGTGAATTAGACAAGACACAACGCAAACTTTATAACGAATTGCGCGACCATTATCGCAACGTGCTGCTCGGTTTAGTTGAAAAAGTCGGAATCAATAAGTCAAAGATACAGGTTCTCGAAGCCTTGCTGCGCTTGCGACAAGTCGCCTGTCACCCGGGCTTGCTTGATAAAAAACGCCTCACAGAGGCGAGCGCGAAACTTGATTTGTTATTGCCGAGACTCGTGGAGTTGCACGAAGAAGGACACAAGGTGCTGGTCTTTTCGCAATTCACCAGCTTCCTGTCAATCGTCAAGAGCCGACTGAACGAAGAAAAAATTCCTTATGAATATCTCGATGGCAAAACCAGAGACCGCGCCGCCAAGGTCACACGATTTCAAAACGACGCCGATTGCAAGCTCTTTTTGATTAGCTTGAAAGCGGGCGGTTTGGGATTGAATTTGACCGCAGCTGAATATGTTTTCCTCTTAGACCCCTGGTGGAACCCTGCGGTCGAAGCGCAAGCCATAGACCGCGCTCATCGCATTGGACAAACGCGCAACGTCTTCGCCTATCGTTTGATCGCCCGCGACACAGTCGAAGAAAAAGTGCTGGAGTTGCAAAACACCAAACGCGCCTTAGCCGACGCGATTATCAACGCCGATAACAGCTTGATTCGCGGCCTCGGACGCGAAGATTTGGAATTGCTGTTGTCTTAATCGAAATGTTTTTCTCTCTCAACATCGTTAAGTTGGAGATAGCGGAGATGGGGAAATGGACAAGCTTAGGCGTGACGACTCGGAAAAGCTCACGCCTGAAGGTGCAACTCTGAACTGAAAAACTAAAATTACAAAGCACTAGAAAAGCGAGTAAATAAATGGTGCCAGAGCCGAGGTCTCCGCAAATACTACGAACACACCCAGTAAAACGAGTGTGAAAAGTATGGGAGCCAGCCACCACTTCTTACGAAAGCGAATGAAATACCACAGTTCAACCAGTATAGAAATCTTTGCCATAAACGAACCTCAGCAGCAATCAGTCTAAATCAAACTCGCTTTGCCAATCAACGTCTCCTTCGAGAGGTTCCATTTCTCGCTTATTGAGTAGAAATTGGTCCATAACAAGATAGTCCATATCGGTGCGCATGAAACATTGGAAGGCCTCTTGCGGCGTACAGACGATAGGCTCGCCTCTAACATTAAATGACGTATTGATGAGTACAGGGATTCCCGTAAGATTATAGAATTCCTTGATAAGATCGTAAAACATGAGATTGTCTTCACGGGAAACGGTTTGAACGCGCGCTGAGCCGTCTACATGAGTTACTGAAGGAATGACTCGCTGGTTTTCCCGCACCTGTGCCACCAGTAGCATATAGGGGCTGGGGCGATCCAATTCAAAGAATTCCGCGCAGTGGTCTTCCAAGACAGCGGGAGCAAACGGTCTGAAGCTTTCGCGGAACTTGATCTTTAGATTTACCCGATCCCGGTTTTCCGCTTGTCTTGGGTCCGCCAGTATGCTGCGATTGCCCAGGGCTCGCGGACCGAACTCCATACGCCCTTGAAACCAGCCCACAACATTTTGATCGCCAATCAGTCGGGCGGTCGTTTGCAGCAAATCTTCTCTACCCAGCTTGCGGTATTTGATTTTAGATTGTTTCAAAATTGATTCAATCTCTTCTGCCTCGTATGACGGTCCCAGATAGACGTTTTGCAAAGTCGTCTCACGCGCCTTGCCCAGCAAACTGTGATAGATGTATTTCGCCACGCCTATGGCGCCGCCTGCATCTCCCGCCGCCGGTTGAATGAAGAGATCTTTGAATGGGCCTTCTCTCAATATTCGCCCGTTGGCTACGCAATTAAGAGCCACGCCACCCGCCAAACACAGGTTGTCCAGACGTGTTTCGGCGTGCAGCGAAAAAGCCAATCTCAGCATAACCTCTTCGGTTACCTTTTGAATGCTGGCGGCAATATCTTTATGGCGCTCATCAAGCGGCGATTCGCCTTGTCGCACAGGTCCTCCGAAAAGTTGCTCAAACCTTTCATTGATCATCTTCAAGCCATAGACGTAGGCGAAATAGTCGAGATTGATTTTGAAACTTCCATCATCTTGCACCTGAATCAATTCAGCCATGATGCGATCATAGTAACGAGGCACTCCGTATGGAGCCAGACCCATGACCTTGTATTCTGCGCTGTTGACTTTGAAGCCGAGGTAATAGGTGAAGGCGCTGTAGAGTAGCCCTAGCGAGTGCGGATAGTCTATCTGTTTCAGCATCTCTATCTGGTTGCTTTTGCCCAGCGCGAAGCTTGTGGTTGCCCACTCGCCGACGCCATCAACCGTCAGGATCGCCGCCTCTTCGAAAGGCGATACCAGAAAGGCGCTGGCTGCATGAGAGAGATGATGTTCGGTAAAAAGTATTTCGCCCGGGTAATCAAGATTTCGGGCAATCAGGTCTTTCGTCCAGAGTTTCTCGCGCAGCCATATCGGCAAGGCTTGCATAAAAGCCTTGTAGGAGCGCGGGAAACTCGCCGTGTAAGTAGTGATGATGCGCTCAAACTTCAAAAGCGGTTTGTCATAGAATCCGACATAATCGAGTTGTTTTGCGCTGATCCGTCCTTCGCGTAAACAGTAATCTATCGCCTTGTCGGGAAAGCTTGCATCGTGCTTTTTCCGCGTGAAGCGCTCTTGCGAGGCGGCGGCGACAATTTCGCCGTCCTGAACAAGACAAGCTGCTGAATCATGGTAGAAGCAGGATATACCGAGTATATTCATACGAACTCGTCTAAAACTGTCGCCTGGCACTCTCTAGCTCGTCATCTGTTGATTGGCAAGGGCTCCAATAATCAGTGTTCCGGGCGCTACGGTTTTTGAGAGGGTTTTTATCGAGCAAACTCATCAAGACCCAGGTCGGGCCCACGACGAGAAGGTAAGATATCGTCAAGAGCACTTTGGTTTGAAATCTTCCAATCTTCCCGGCCAGCCATTTCCATCCGTTCCAAAGCGCCTTCAGCCCTTTTTTCATCCTCTTGCCTCTAGCATAAGTCTTGGCGCGTACTGTATATTGTCCTCTTTAAAAACGTCAAGCTAAGGGCATCTGCGCCTGAAGAAATTGATTTCCAGCAAGCCCATAGCGGGTCAATCCAGAGGGTCAAATGACAGAGGCTATAAAAGTTCAAGAGCAGCCGGCAATCCGGATTTCCAGGAAGAAGCAGTTGCTGTTTTCCCTGCTGATCTTTATGGTCTTTCTCTCTTTATTGGAAGTCGCGCTGAGACTGCTCGACCTCCCTGCGACCCTTAAACAGGATGCAGGCTTATCGTATAGTACAAACAATGCAATGGGCTTTGAGCATACGCCAGGCTGGAGCGGTTATCACGCGGGCGCGAGGCTGAACATGAATTCATTCGGCTTTCGTGGTAAGGAGTTTTCTCACACGAAAGCGCCCGGCACACTCCGCGTTCTAGGCTTAGGGGATTCGTTCACGCTCGGAGCGGCTGTGGGCGATGAGGATACCTATCTGGCGCAATTAGAAGCGCTGCTGAATGGAGACAGCGCGGCTCGCTATGAAACCATAAACGCGGGACACCAGAATACCAATACGCAACAGCAGTCCAGATACTTGCGAGAGCGAAATCTGATGAGCCTTCAGCCGGATGTGGTGATTCACGGCTTCACGATGCAAAATGACGCGAACCTCTCCAAAGTCAGCAAATTTGGAAGGTCTTTTAAGAAGGAACTGGCGAAAGCAAGTGTGGTGCTTCGCGCCACCAACAGCAAGATCTTCAAAGATTTATCGGAATCCTGCAGGCTCGTGAGAATATTTGGATCAAGCGTAGATTGGATGTATCAGGATACGATTAGCGACATATCGTATCGCATCATCGTGGAACAATATGAAGATGGTTCTGAAACCTGGGAGACCTGTCGCAATTCGCTGCTTGATATTTATGAGGTCTGCCGCCAGAACAACACGCCGCTTGTCGTCGTGCTGTTTCCCATTTTTACGCGAAGGTCGGATCAAACCTTTCAGGCATATCCGCAAGAAGCCTTACAAATTCATGAGAAGCTGAAGGCGGTGTTCGCTGATAAGAGCGGCGCGAGGTTTGTGTCTGTATTCGATGACTTGGCAGCAACGGGACTAACGACCAGAGAGTTTCGGGTTCCGATAGATGGACATCCGAACCGGCTATGGCACGAAATTACTGCAAAAAAATTATACGCATCTTTGAAAGAGCTCGGCTTGTGATCTCACAGTCGGTTGGGAACGCTACAGCCGCCAAAAATCAGCCTCCTCGACTCGAGTTATTGCCGTAAGCCGTCTAACGACCGCATCTCATCGTAGTAAATATAGAGGACGAGGAGATTGTGACATGGATAAACTGAGCCATTATCGCAACCTTATCAAAAGTGTTCTGGGTCAATTTGTAGAATGGGACAGTCGCCAACCTACTCCGGGTGAAGAGACGCTGCTGATTGCAGATGAGGAGCGCGACCATTACATCTTGACGACGGTCGGGTGGGTAAATGGCAAGCGCGTCCTGAATTTGCGTGTCTATGCTCGCATACGTGACAACAAAATCTGGATCGAAGAAGATTGGACAGAAGACGGCATCGCTACTGACCTCGTGCGTGAAGGCGTTCCCAAAGAAGGAATCGTGCTGGCATTCCACGACCCCGAAACCCGCAAACACACAGACTTCGCCGCCGCTTGATGTCAAGATAGGCTTTCGTATTTATTACTTCAACTTCCTATCAAAAAAATCCGTTGCCGCGTGATAGACCTTCAACCAATTTTCGTGGCGCAGGAAATCATGTACATCATCAGGAAAAACCAGTTGCTCGAAATCTATACCGCGTTCGCGCAGTTTTTTTGCCAGTTCGACGCTTTGCGAAAAGGCTACATTGCGGTCGTCGTCGCCGTGAATCAACAAGACCGGCGATTTCCATTTATCAACCGAATAGATCGGCGAAGACTCTCTGCCGACGCGTAAGGCATCATTGTTGCCCGTCGCCCAGGGCGCTCGACCGACGCGCGCTGTCCAATCGTGAACGCCATGTATATCTACGCCCGCCGCGAAAATATCGGAGTTGCGAGCCAAACCCATAGCCGTCAAAAATCCCCCATACGACCCGCCCCACAAACCTATGCGACGCGCATCAATATCTGAGCGCGACTGCAAATATTTCCCTGCGGCTAAGACATCTTGATACTCAGAGGCGCCGCGTTGTCCGCGATGTTTGGCTTCACGAAAGGCGCGACCGTAGCCTATGCCGGCGCGAAAATTCACGGACAACACCGTGTAGCCGCGACTCGCTAAATATTGATTGAAGGCGTAGGAATTATGGTAGTAATACCCATAATGCCAACCTAACAGCATCTGCCGCATCGGACCGCCATGCATAAAAACCAGCGCAGGCATTTTCCCCGTTGCATTCTTCGCTTTAAATAACTGGCAGTGAACAGTCATGCCATCGGCGGCTTTAACAATCACCTGCTCGGGCTCTACGAGTTGCGAGGCAGGAAAATTGGCAGGCAAAGCATCAGCCGCAACCGCTTTCATATTCGAGCCATCGGTGTTGGCAATCACAGGCAGGAACGGGTCGCGCGCGGTCGAACGCAAACAGGCGATGCGTCGTCCACCATCTACGATAACCGGGTACATCTCTATGCCTGCGCCTTTGGTGATGGGTTCAGGTTTGCCCCCTGCAACATTCACTTTCCACAAGTGACGACGGTCTATGTCGCCGGCGTTTGCCGCGACGATTGCGTAAGACCGGTCCGGCGCAAAGACCACGTTTTCGACTTCGTAATCGCCCGCTGTTAATTTTATGGCTTCGCCGCCGTTTGCTGAAATGGAATAGAGGTGCGACCAGCCGTCTTGTTCCGAAGCAAAAACGATTCTATTACCTGCCCACTGAAATTGATTTTCGCCGATGGGCGAGCGCGAAAATGAATCCAATTGCGATGCACCAGACTTCCAAATCTCCCGCCCTTTGCCGGTCGCCAGATCAACGATGCGAATTGACCAGGTAGTGATGCGCTCTGTGTCTTTTGAAAATGTGTCAACCGTGTTGAACAAACGTATATAGGCAAGGTGACGTCCATCAGCAGACCAGCGCGGCTCTATGTCGCGGTCAAGGCTCGGTTCTAAAAATTTTATGTTTGACGCTTTCGGGTCGTAGATGGCTATGAAGCTGTGGTCGCCGCGCATGGAAGAAAAAGCGAGTTGCGTTCCATCGGGCGAGTACGTGGGAGAGGCAACTTGCCCGCGAATCTCAAACATCTTTTTCGCGTTGTCCTGGTCCGTGAAAGCGTCAACAACTTTTTTCACCATATTGTTTGTGGCAGGCGCAGTCCATAGATGCCCTTCGCGGCTGAAAATCACTTTGTCGCCTTTGGGGGAAAACATGGGATTGCTGCCTTCGGCAATTTTCGTAGTATTGCCGGTTCGCGTGTTGACGACATAGATTTCCCTTCTTGCGCCACTGACGTCGCTCGTCGGATTGGGGATTTCATTGTCGCTGTTTTCTTCACCGCCGCGCACATAAGCAAGCAAATTTCCGTCCGGCGAAAAAGTGATTTCGGTTATCTCCTGTCCGTCGTCTTTATCGTAGCGAGTCAGTTGCCGACCTTTGAACTGAGGCGTTTCAGCTATCCAGAGGTTACGTTTGCCTTGCGCGTCAAAGACCCAGGCGATTTTGCTGCCGTCGCTAGAGGCAATCAACTCCGATGGAAAAGGCGAACTCATAACCTGCTCAAGCGTGAAGCCGTTGGTCGTTGCGGATAAGGCAACTGTCGAGTGGCTGAAAGGTAAAGACGCAAACGTGGAAAAGATAGCCAGCGCCAAGAGAAAATTTTGCAGGTGACGAAAAGATTTCATAACTCCTCCGATTGAATATTTGGCACAAGATGTTTTGAGATAGGCTCGGTTATATGCCTTGCGCGAATCCGTGTCAAGCGACGAAGTTTATCGTTTGAATCAGTTGACGGCATCTTTTCTGATGAAATAGGCTAAACCGCGATGATTATGAGGTTGATATTCAGCGCTTATCCATTCGACCAATAAATCAAGGTATTCGGTATTCTTTAATCTGTCATACACCACAAGCTTCGGGCGTTGCGCCTTCAAGCGTTCCAGCCATCCCCTGAATCCTCCCGCCTCTACCTGATCGAGGTAAATATCTTTGCCCCTATCGAGTTGGAAATATTTGCTGGCGTTGGGCAGCCCGGAAAGCACCAGGACTTCTGTGCGTCCGTAAACAAAAATTTTATCTCCGGGCTGTAGATTCGAAACGACCTGCTCAACGATTGCCTGCTGGTCTTTGAGAGTTGGGAAATCCGATTCATCTGGCAGCGCCATGATGCCGCGATAGAAAAGAAATAAGGCAAGCGCGGCCATCGCCCCATTTGCCCAGGCGGTGCGCCTGGCTTCTGTGGATCGGCGCGCCAGCAGGCGGACAGCGCCTTCGACGATTTTAACCAGCGCGACCGCAGCAAAAATAGCGACAAACGGCAGCAGCGGGATGAGGTCCGGCGAACTCTGTAGATTCACCATGCAAAATAGAAAATAGACGATAGGGGCAATGGCTATGCTATGCACAGGAGCGCTCTCGACCCAGTAGCCGCGCCCTTGTTGAATGCTGCGCTTGAGTGCGCGCGCTACGGCAATCACTAGACTTGCCAGCGCCAGATAAAAATAGGGGCGAGAGTTTTTATAAAAACCGCGCAGCAATTTGGCAAAATGTTCAAAGAAATTTGCTATCGTGCGGGCTTCGTGTTCGGCGTAAATCGTCGCATTGAAGTAAATGGTCCAGCGCAAGAAATCGGTCAGCGCGCCGACCGCCAGAAGGTATAACATCAACAGGGCAAGCGGCAGTCCAGCCCCCGCCAGCAAGCGTATGACATTGCCGTCACGCCAGTTCGTCAGATACCTTGAAAAGGCAAGCCCGGCAACGCCTACGAACAACAGCCCGGGTTGCCAACACAGCGCCGACAGCATGCCAAAGATGCCAGCCAGAAACGGGCGGTCTTTCATAATTGCCCACAAGGTCACTAATCCGAAAAGCACCATAGGGGTTTTCGGCTGACTGCCAGCAGCATTCAGACGCACAAATTCATCTATGGCGAGCATACACACGGCAGCAAGCAAGGCAATGCGGCGGCTTTGAAAATAGGTCAGCGCCACCAGAAAGGTGAAGGCAACCGTAAGCGAAGCGAGCAGAACGAAGACGATGCGGATTGCCTGCACGTCGGCAACTCCGAAAGGCTTAGTGATGAGAATTGCCACAGCGCCAAGGTATGCAGAGAGCGGGCTTTTAATGTTCACCACGTCTTTGTAAGGGACATCGCCACGAGCAATGGCTTGCGAGAAATAATCCCAGTTGGCGCGGTCGCCGCCGCAGGGACGATTCCAGAATTCCACCTGGCAATAGATCAGCACCGCAACCGCCAAGGTCAATCCAAACCATAGCCGTTGATCCAGCCAATCTACTTTTTCCCAGAGGCTCTGGGGTTGGCTCTCTTTTGCTTGAGTTGTGGTTGCTACTGTAGAGGTTGTATTTCCTTTGCTCATGATAAATATCGTTTCTACGGGAACGCCCTCGCTGCTATTGGCGGATCGGACGCCGCCACAGGGCTGAGTCTACTCCACAGGAGTTGCGCTGATCGGCTCTTGGTTTATGGTTTGACATCAGGCTTTTGTTGCAAAATTTTCATGTGCGCCTTCGTTTGTTCAACAAGCGCAGGCTCTGAGGTCTGCGTCAGGAAGGCATCCCATTCGGTAAGGGCGTCTGCGAAGCGCCCCATTTTCTCGTAAACGATAGCCAACTCGCGGTGGCAATCCGCGCAATTTCCGTCCGTGCTGGCCAGCGCTGTCAAAAGTTTGAGTCGCGCCTTCTTCAACTGTCCTTCCTGCGACAGCTTGTGAGCGGCTTCAATCACCTCTTCTACGCTACGTTTCAACTTTATGCTACGTTGGCGCGCTGCGCTAATTTCCGCATCCGTATATGCCCCGCCCTGGGCCCGCGCCAGCGCAAAAGAGGCTTCGGGCGATACGTGTTTGATCTCCAGAGCGATTTCTGCTTCGCGCGCCGCTTGCTCTTTTTCGCCGCGCGCCAGATGCGCTTCTGCCATCAGCCAACGCGCTTGATAACCGTTCGGATCGCATCTGATTGCCTCAGCCGCTGCCAGATTCAACTTCTCTACATCTCCGGCAGTCAAAGCCAACGCCGCGAGAAGCGAATAATTCAAATCCGGCGTGTTGGTGTGGGCGAGCGACTTTTCCGCATAAGCAATTGCCAATTGCAAGGCTGCGCTTCGCGTCGTCAATAAATTCTTGCCCTCGGCAGAGGATGGATCGCTCGCCTTGGAATATTTGAGTAACTCTTGCGCGTAGGTCTCAAGCGCCTTTGCCACCCTGTAATTATAAGCGCCTGTCGGCAGCGGACTATTTGCTGCCTCTTCACAACGCTTGGTGATGGCTTGAAAATTTCTCGCAATCCTCGGATCAAAGATTTTGCCAAACGCCAACTCGGCTTTTATTAACCCTGCCGAATACCAAACAGCAACGACGAAAGCAAGCGCTGCCAAAGCAGTTGCTGCGTGACTTGCCCACCGACGAAGACCCTTAGGATTGGCATTCGTTGGCACAAAACGATTCTGGTCTTGCGGCTTGGCAACTTTTTCGCCAGCTTGTGAAGTTTGCGGCAAAGCTTTCTCCTGGACTGCATTTGCGCCGAAAACATTTGTCATAGCAGAAGCAAGCGCGACAAAGGCGAAGAAATATAGCCCTGTAGAGAGTTGGTCAAAGATGAAAAAATTATGCGCGAGAACGGCAACAAACGATGCGGCGACGCCTGAAATAATAATGCGCCAGCTTGGCGAAGTGATGCGACGACGGAGACGCAAGAATGTGGTCAGTGTGGAAATGATGATAGCCAGGTAAAGCACAAGTCCCAAAAGACCATGGGAGAGGGCGACATCAAGATAAGAGTTATGCGAGCTTTCGTTGTTATCCGGCTGTGACAGTTTCGCAAGCTCTTTCGACTTGTAAAGGAGAAGCGCTTTGCGGAATCCTTCCGAACCGGCACCTGTCAGCGCAAAAGCCGGTAACATCTTCAGCGAGTCGCGCCATAAGATAATGCGCCCGGAAGACGACACGCCTTGCGTGATCAAGGCTTGCACGCGTTCCTTGATGCTGCGCGATGCCGGAGTGAAAGCGATTATGGAAATGATTACGGAGGAAAACAGCAAAATAATTGCCGCGTAACGGAGCAGATTTTTTCTGTTGATCAATGGCTTCGCTGGCGCGTATTTCAATTCGAGAATAACGAAAAAGATCATGCCGACAATAATGCCAACCCAGGCGCCACGCGCGACGCTGAAAACAATTGCCAATAGCGACATCGCTGTAATAATCGCGGCAAAGAGTCTCGCTCTTTTGTTTGTTGCAAGCGCCAGAGCGGCGCTCAAAGGTGTAATGTAGAGCAGGAAATTGCCCAGATAGTTTGAGTGTCCTATGCTGCTACAGACGCGAATGACATCGCCTAAAGATGTGGAGAAAGTATAAACACTGGTTGGCGCAAAGGGCTCTATTCCGAAGAACTGCGCGACTGCGTATGTCGCAACGATGCCCCCGCTAATGACTATGGCCCACAGAGTTTTCAGCAATCGCCCTTCGCTTGCGCCTATGCCTGCGATCAAACCAAAGAAGCAGATGAAAAAGCAGAGCCTGGTTATCAATCCCATGAAATTACTGCTGCTGCCAAACACAGAGACTCGCGGCGCGACGCTGAAAACTGTCGACAGCGCAACGACAACAAAATAAGCGCAAACCAGTTTTACGTGATTGGACTTGAAGAGAGGAACAATCAATTGAGAATGGCGCGATGCGTAGAGGGTCAGAAGTAAGGCGATCACCGAGCCACCGACCAATAGCAGAACAAATTTGGGCAGAGAATAGATGCCCTGAACAGCGGTACTGAAGGCGAGAGGAACCAAAAACAGCAGCCCTACAGACAGCCAGAATATAGAGTTGCCCAAACCATTACCGTACTCAATTTTTAACTTGGCACGTTTGGATTTTTCTTTCATCAGTTCCCACGTTGCGTAGAGTAGCTAAATTAATGTCCGGCAAATTTCATGAAATGATCACTTGAACTTCTTTATCAGGAAAGAATTCTTGCCCGTCAATGAGAGAAGTAAAAGTGCGCTGACACGATCAAAAAGTGATTCAAGAGCAAACACGAATTTCAATCGCGTTTGGTTATATGTCTTGCGCGAATCGGTGTCAAGCGATACGTGGCTATAATTTGTCTTTGAATATTTGATTAAGAATCTGCTCTCTGGGATGGTTGGAAGAATTTAATCGAACAACAAAGAAGCAGGGATTATTTACTCTCAGGATTTTCGCTTTAGCATGGGGCAAAGAATCACTTACAAAGGCTCACAAATTATGTATTGAATACTTCTTCAGCAAATTGCGCGCGATGATTAAGCGTTGCAGTTCGTTGGTGCCGCCACCGATGATGAGCAGCGGCGCGTCACGATAGAATCTTTCAACCGGAAAATCTTTGGCGTAGCCATTGCCGCCCAAAATTCGCATGGCTTCAAGCGCGCACTCCTGCGCAGTTTCAGTAGCAAACAACTTTGCCATTCCCGCTTCCAGATCGCAACGCTCGCCCTTGTCTTTCTTTTCCGCCGCAGAGTAAATCAACAGGCGCGACGCTTCAATCTTGGTAGCCATTTCCGCGAGCTTGATTTGAATCGTCTGATGTTCGCAGATTGGTTTGCCAAACGTGTGGCGTTGTTGCGCATACTTGATCGCCTCTTCAAACGCCGCCCGCGCAATGCCAAGGCCGCGCGCCGCTACGTTCAAGCGTTCCGCTTCAAGCCCCGTCATCACCTGCTTGAAGCCTTCGCCTTCGCGCCCGCCAATTAAATTTTCAACCGGCACGCGAAAATCTTCAAACAACAATTCGCAAGTCTCCAGGCTCTTGTATCCGAGCTTGTCTATGTCGCGGCTGATGGTGAGACCCGGCTCGCCTTTTTCCGCGATGAAGGCGCTCATTCCCGCATAAGCAGGCTGTGCGTCTTTGTCCGTCTTCGCTAGTATCAATAAGATTTCGCCGCGTCTCCCGTTGGTTATCCACATCTTCGAGCCGTT
>JANMSG010000627.1:0-3084 GCA_031389065.1 Acidobacteriota bacterium
AAACAGCCAACAAAGTGTCCCTGGTTGTCAAAGACCTTGATGGAGGTATAGCCTGGCGGCAGGATGGGATAGGCCGCGAATTTTTCCTGGGCCCGGGCCGATGAGACAAGACTGAAGACCAGTAAAAAACCTATCAAAGCAAAGCAACTCATTTTTTTACAGAGTGGAAATAGAAAGGAAATCAAGGTATCTGTTCGCTCCTTCAGGTGGACTGGGGTCTGGTAGGACCATCGAGAGAGTGTGTCACATCTCCTCAATGGCAGCAAGTCAAACCTTGCCGACGGTTCCGGCTCCATGGCTTTTGTAATCGCTGGCTTTTGAACTTAATTGTAAGGTTTTATATATTTGAATCCGCATGGTTACAATACTATTAGGCGACCTCGGTTGCACGTGCTATCTTATGAACAGACTTTAGATTAGCAGCATAGGTTTACACAGGGTACTCTATCAATTGACATGTTTGCAGCCAACCAGTTAAAACCTCGAGCCACGACACGATGAATTGATCATTCTTGCTCAAGCTCAAATCTTCAAGGTTCGTCCCTGTTGTCTTTCCCTGATATTAATAACTTTAAATTATATACAAGCAACTAAAAACTGAAAGCAGCCCATGATAATAAAAAAAATCTCCAATAAAATTGTATCTACCTCTAACTCCATGATACGAAAGCACTTGCAGTGGATCTACGTTATTACCACAACAAAGCCGGTGCCGGTTTTTGTAGTTTGTTGCCTTGTATTCCTGCTTTCGTGCTTTTCCATCACCAGAATCCATTTTGAAGCCGACATTTTCAAGCTCTTTCCCCAAAAGGGGCCGCTTTCTCTTTTCATGGACACGATTGAATGGACGGGTAGCGCGGGGAATGCCTACTTTCTCCTGGAAGGGGACAAGAAAGCACTCATCAAGGAAGCCGAAGTCTTTGCAGGAAAATTGCAAAAATTATCCGTAGACGGAACTCCCGCATTCAGTAATGTAAAATATCGCATCTTTGATTCCTCAGAGGCAAAGTCTTTTGCTGAATTCATCAGCTATGCTGTCACACGACCGCAGCTCTTTGTGGCTCCTGCAGACGTTTCGCGCTACCAACAGCTTCTCAAGCCCGAAGCTGTCGATCTCTCACTTCGTAAAGCAAAAACCGAACTGACTTCGCCGGGAAGTTTCAACGACATTATCGTCGGCGACCCTCTCTACCTGCGCGACCTGATCCTGCCTCGTCTCAAGACAGCCTCCCAGGCTCTCGACCTGGACACAGCATCGCCCTATTTCCTTTCACGTGACGGCAAGGTGCTCATCATAATCGCCGAACCCAGCCGCCCGGTGACTGACATCGCCTTTGCCAGAAAGCTGGTGGCAGCCATCAATGAGGCCCGTAAAGGGGCGGCTGTTAAAATATCCGTTGCCGGTGCCCACCTGAGCGCAGTCACCGATGAAAAGGTCTTGAAGGAAAAAGTCATTGTCGGTGTCTTTTCTTCCCTTATTATAGTGCTGACTCTTTTCTACGTCGTATATCGACGAATTCTCCCGACCTTATTGATCCCGCTCATCCTGGTGTACGGCGTTGTGCTGGCAATCGGTACCGGAGGACTGTTCTATTCGACGATCAGCATCATCTCCTTCGCCTTTACCTCACTCATAATCGGTCTTGGCACCGACTACACGATTCACCTTTACGACCGTTTCCATTTCGAACGCTCGCACGGCAAGTCGACTGATGAAGCTCTCAGGCTGGCGACAGTTGATACCGGGCACGCCCTCTTCACTGCTGCCACCACAACGGCTTTCCCCTTTCTGGCCCTCGTTGTATCTGATGTGCGGGTCCTATCCGAGTTGGGGCTTCTGGTTGGACTCGGGGTTGTCTTTTCCCTGTACGCTACATTCTTTTTCCTGCCGCCATTGCTTCTCTTCATGGAGAAGAGATATCCCCTCAAGGAGTACAAGCCACTCCCCCGCTTTGGCCTTCATCACTTCTGGAATATAGGGCAGCGCTACTGGCGTACGAATATTGCCCTTTCCATCGTCGTAGCGCTCTGCATGCTTCTCGCAGCTACCAGTATTTCCTTCGAGTCGGAACTGAAAAACTTGCAACCCCGGTCTTCCGAAGCCTTCCTCTCACAAGAAAAGGTTGAGCAGCACTTGAGCGTGAGCCCAAAACAACTCATCGTTGCTGTTGAAGGAAAGGACCTTGCTGACGTCCTGGCACGAGGGAGGAAAGTTGACGCCTTGGCCCGGGAGGTCCAGCAAAGGGGTGAGATTGTATCTTTTTCGTCCCTCGGGCAAGTGGTTAACGACGAGAGCATCCAACGAAAGGTAATAGAATCACTTACGACAGGTTTTGGCAGTACTCACGTTGACATTGCTCTGAAAAGTGCCTTGGCGCAACACGGCTTTACCATCGAGCCCTTCCAGGATTATATCCAGGGCCTTGCCAGGCTTTCCCACGCCCAGACCCTGCCGATAAGCGAGGGCATTGCCCATCTGTCAAACTCCCCATTTCGCGGAATCGTTGAAAGACATCTGATCCACAATGCAAGCGGATATCATCTCCTTACTTACCTGAACTACCGTGGTCCGGAGTTTAAACAGGCATCATTCCTGAAAAAATTAGAGAAAAACGTTCCTCAATCGCGGACGACAAGTGTTGACCTGGTGGGCGGGCAGCTTACCGAATCGGTAAGACATAGTTTCGTGTTGGCAATCATCATTGGAAGCGTGATGGTTCTATTCCTGCTCGTTTCTCACTTTAATACTCCCGCGGGGATTTTCTATTCTCTGTATCCAGTCACATGCGGGGGCATCGCCATGCTGGGCATAATGGCACTCTGCGGCATGCGGCTTAACTTCATGAATGTGATGGTGCTGGTCACCATCTTGGGAATGGGGAGTGACTACGGCCTCCACATTGCGCACAGGGTCAGGAACTGCAGAGAAGAAGAATATCCGGACCGGTTCATTCAATCCGGTAGAGCCGTCCTTCTTTCAGGACTTACAACCATTGCCGGATTTGGCTCTCTTGCCTTAACGGATTACGGAGCACTGGCCTCTATCGGCTGGGCAACCAACTTCGGAGTGGCTGCGACAACGTT
>JANMSG010000652.1:0-2162 GCA_031389065.1 Acidobacteriota bacterium
TGAACCTCAAGAAATCTAGTTTCCAGTGTCCTGAAGGTGACAATTAAAATATTTGAGACTGTACCCTGCTCATCATCCATATAATAAAGATCAACCATCCGACGACAAATATTCCAAGTAGACCTAAGAGCCCAAACAGCCAAAGGTAATCGCTCCAACGAGCGCGGCTTTTGCCTTCTGCGAAACGGTTTAATAATTCCGTATTCTTTTTGTTTGCTTTTACTGCGAAGTCTAGGAAATCGCCTACAAAGGGAACGCTTCCGACGACGTAATCCATGGCGATGTTGAAGACCATCTTGGCAATTACTACCTTGGGCAAGCCATATTGAATAGACCGCAACACGATATACATTGACATCAATACACTGATGGAATCGCCTGCGACAGGTAAGAGAAAGCCTATAATGGGGTCGAGACCGAATCGAATTTCGGTTCCGGGAATTCTGAAAAGTTGATCGAGAGCGTAGCTGATTTTTTCCAGACCTTCATCAACATGTTTTTCAGAAGGTTTTAATAGTCTTTGATGGTTCGCTGGATCTGAAGCGATTGGTAAAATGATTTCACCGGGTGTCGAATCTTTATAATAATTGCTCATCTATTCCTCCACCGCTCATAAATATATTAACTCCCTTATTCGATGTCTGAGAAGGATGAAAAGGATTGATGTGGATATAGCGAAGAAAACGTTAGCTTCACCTGGTTAGGGAAATGACAACAATGGTGATCAAAATCACTCCAATGATAGCTATGGAGGCGAACTTGTAATAATGCTTCGGCCAGCTTTTCGCGCGCTCCCCTAAATATTTAATGGCAGCACATTCGGCTATGAAGCGAGAGCTTCGGCTGATGACGATCAAGCAAACAAAAAGCAGTGGATTCATTGCCGTTAACCCGGCGCCCAAACTTGCAACGCGTAGCAGACCCGTTGTCATTCCAGCCAACAAAATAAAGCCAATGCCTAAATGACTGTCGAATTTTTCAACCAAGCCGCTCCAATTTTCTTGCGCGCCATAAAGCGAAATTAAGCGGTCGCCCATTGATTGAAAAAATGCGAAGCCAATGATGTAAAGTATCATAGATCCAATCGTTGAACCAAGGGTGGCGCTTATAGCGAATCGTAACCATTTGCGCGGCGCGGCACTGACTAAAGCAACCAGCATCAATGCAACAGGAATCGGAAAAAGAGTGATACCGGCGAGTTCCAATAAAAATACAAAGCCTTCAGCGCGAGGGTGCTCGGCAATGCGTTCGGCATTTGGCTTTAATTTTTCAGTCCACCAATTGGAACTCCAGAATCGTTTGATTGCCATACTTATGACATAGTCTAGCGGAATCGTTTCAACTTCGTAAGGGTTTCATTGAGGTGAGCAAAAGGTCTGGATGAAGTCATCAAACCCTTGGCTAAATATCTTGGTTAAATGTCTGGATGCTTTTATCTGCTGCGAAAACCTATGATAAAATTCATAATCAAGATAAAGAAGGAAACCCAAAAACAAAAACAAAAGGAACCACAAAATGACGGAAGAGAGAATTGTTTCGGGAGACACAAGTGACACAGACGAACAACAGATTGATTTGAGCTTGCGCCCGAAGTGGTTGAAAGAATATATAGGGCAGAACAAAGCCAAAGGGAATCTGGATATCTTCATTCAAGCAGCGCGAAGACGCGCACAAGCATTAGACCATGTTTTGCTTTATGGTCCCCCGGGTTTGGGAAAGACGACTCTGGCGCACATCGTTGCAAACGAGATGGGATGTGACATCAGATCAACCGCCGGTCCGGTTATTGAAAAGGCAGGGGATTTGGCAGCAATATTGACCAATCTTTCCGAAGGCGACGTTTTATTTATAGACGAAATTCATCGTCTCAATCCGGCTATCGAAGAAATACTTTACCCTGCGATGGAGGATTACCAGCTAGACATCATCATAGGGCAAGGTCCTTCGGCTCGATCTATAAAGATTGATCTACCCAAATTTACTTTGATTGGTGCCACCACGCGGGCTGGGCTTTTGACCTCGCCGTTGCGTGCCAGATTTGGCATTCCACTGCATCTGGATTTTTACATGGTCGAAGATTTGGAGGTCATCATACTTCGTTCGGCTGATATTCTAGGTGTACAAATTAACCAGGCGGGCGCGGTTGAAATCGCTACCCGTTC